>NZ_JAMZBE010000062.1:0-20643 GCF_024158645.1 Halomonas sp. 707B3 | reverse complement strand
CGGGCTTGCGAAAGCCAACTTGCACGGGGCGAATGATCAAAAAGTGCTCGCTGGCGGTGATAGGGAAAGTGTCGGCGCCGGCTTCACGGATTCAGGAGTCTGTTATGCCAAGGCTGGCGTTAAGGTAGTGGTAGGCTACTACCCGAACGATCCCCATGATGTAGAGGAAACGGTGTCCGCGGTAAAAGCCGTTGGCGGAGAGTGTGTCGCAGTTGCATTAGATGTGAGAGAGACCAATCAATGCGATCACTTTGCACAGACGGCTATCGACACTTTTGGTGCTTTGCACATTGTTGTTGCCGGTGCTGGCATCCTTCGTCAGGCACCCTTAGAGGAGCTTACCGATCAAGCATGGGACGATATGCTCTCAGTCGATTTAACGGGCGTAATGAGGGTCTTTCGTAGCGCTTCCAAGTTAATGCAGGAAGGAGGCGCTATGGTAGCTATTTCCTCTATCGCAGGAGGCGTTTATGGATGGGATAACCATGCCCATTATGCGGCAGCCAAAAGTGGCTTAGTAGGCTTGGTAAGGTCGCTAGCCGTTGAGCTGGCCCCTCGCGGTATTCGTGTTAATACCCTGATTCCCGGACTGATCGAGACGCCTCAGTCGTTGGATCCGGTTAATTCGCTGGGGCCTGACGGCTTAGCGGCAGCCGGTAAATCAATCCCCTTGGGGCGCGTGGGGTATGCCGATGAAGCTGCCCGTACGGCACGTTTTCTGAGCAGTGATGATGCAGCCTACGTAACAGGCCAGCAACTGGTGGTCGATGGCGGCTTGACCGTTCGTTGGCCGAGCTAGTCGTCTGTCTATGAAGCGAGGAGCAATCCTCGCTTCTTTATTAAATAAGCTGAGTGATCCTTATGACTAAAAAACTTCAGGGAAAAGTTGCCCTTGTCGTGGGTGGCGCTAGCGGCATCGGTCGGGCTATTGCGGAGTGTTTTTATGCCGAAGGGGCTACCGTTGCCTTGGCAGATCGCAATCGTGACGCATGCGAAGAAATAGCCGTATTACTTGGAGACAGTGCAACTCACCATGGTGTCGATGTCGCTGATGAGTCTTCAGTTCAACTGATGGTTGGTGAGGTGATAAGTTATCACCAAGCTATCGATGTACTGGTTAATTGTGCGGGTATCCTGGATGAAACGCCTTTCTTAGACATGTCTGCTGAGAAATTTGATCGCATGATCAGTATTAACTTACGCGGTGCTTTCTTAGTTGGGCGCTATGTTGCTGAGGAAATGGTTAAACGAAAAAGCGGGCGGATTATTAATATTTCCTCCCAGCTAGCACTTAAAGGAGGCGTAGGTCTATCACACTACTGCTCCGCGAAGGCTGGTCTATTGGGGCTTACTAAATCGATGGCGAGAGAGTTAGGGTAATCCCCCCATTTTCAGAGGGTTTCAAAAGTAGAGTTCAGACCACAGCGGCCAGTTTCTGTTGAGGGGTGATCCCTCCAAGCCCCATATTAGGGCGCTCGTGATTGTAGTGCCAGAGCCAACGAGTGGCGTAATCCTGAACCTCTTCGGTACTTTCAAACAGGTATTGGGCTAACCAGTCATAGCGCACCGTTCGATTGTAGCGTTCTATATAAGCATTCTGCTGGGGTTTTCCTGGCTGGATAAACATCAGCTGAATACCTTGACCTTCCGCCCATGCCGATAACTTACCACTGATATATTCTGGCCCGTTGTCACAACGAATAGAGTGCGGCTTACCACGCCATTCAATGATCTGGTCTAGCGCCCGGATAACTCGTTCAGTAGGCAACGAGATGTCTACTTCGATACCAAGACCTTCTCGGTTAAAGTCGTCGATCACATTCAGTAGACGGTAGCGACGACCGTCGCTCAGTTGGTCATGCATAAAATCCATAGACCAGCTGTCATTAATCGTTTCAGGCACCGCTAAAGGTTCAGGCTTCTCGCGGATTAACCGTTTCTTCGGTTTGATCCGAAGATTCAGCTCCAACTCTCGGTAAATCCGGTAGACCCGCTTATGGTTCCAACGAAAGCCTTTCACATTACGTAGGTGCAGGAAGCACAAGCCAAAGCCCCAGTTTCTCTGGTTATGCGTCAGCGTGATCAACCAGTCGGCGATTTGATCGTTCTCGCCGCGGAGCTTCGCTTGGTATCGATAGCAATTTTCACTGATGCTAAACATCCAGCAGGCTAGGCGGATGCTGACGTGCTTTTCCATGACGGCTTTCTGCGCCATCTCACGGCGACGAGACGGCTTCACCACTTTTTTTCGATGGCTTCCTTGAGGATATCCGCTTTCAATCGTTCCTCGGCATACATCTTCTTGAGCCGTCGGTTTTCATCCTCTAGCTCTTTTAGCCGTGCCATCATGGACGCATCCATACCACCGAATTTAGCTCGCCACTTATAGAAGGTCGCGCTGCTCATACCGTGCTCACGACATAGCTCCGGAACCGGGGCACCGCCTTCGGCTTGCTTGAGGATTGACAGTATTTGGCTGTCAGAAAAACGTGATTTTTTCATGCAGAATCTCCCTGCGTTTAGCTTACGGAAAATTCTACTTTTGAGCACCCTGGTTTTTCGGGGGGATTACCGATGTTGCTCTCATTGATTCAGCGGTAGTCGCTTTAAGTGGTTTAGAATCATTGACATACCTCACAGATCTTTGCCCAGGTATCCGAATAGTCGTGCTTTCCACATATTCTAGCGATAATTTTATCCGCCGCCTGCTAGAAGTGGGCGCCTACGGCTTTCTGCATAAGAACGCGGATGTCAGTGCGCTGGAGACCGCCATTCGAAAAGCGGCTGATGGGGAGCGTTTTATATTCACTGCGATGGGGCCGGAACGGTTCCTCAATGCAACCTCTATGGTGGGAGTGGCCTCCGCACATAGAAGTCCGCTGACAACACGCCAAAGCGAGGTGTTGCAGTTAGTTGCCAAAGGGTACCGTAGTAAGGCGATTGCGGATCAGCTGAACGTTAGCATCAAAACCATCGAAACTCACCGAGCTGACATCATGCGTCGGCTTGGGGTCAGGCACACCGCTGGTTTAGTGCACGAAGCCATCCGGCTAGGGCTGTTGGCCTCTCCCCAGGGCCACGAAGAGCCTCAGTAGCCCCTTCACTATTATGTCTTGAGGGCTTCCATAGCCGTCTTATGTGATGGTTTGACTAGTGAAGCCTTCATATCGAGCTTGGCTATGTCTGCTTTATTTATACAATGCTCTTAGACGCCGCCAGCACATACAAAAACTCCAGCCCCAGCGTAGCTGCAGCAAGTGATGTAATGTCGCCGTGGTCGTAGGCGGGGTTCACTTCCACTAGGTCCATACCCACCAGCTCCATACCCACCATGCCGCGCATTACTTTCAGCATCAGATCGGTGGACATACCGCCGCATACCGGCGTGCCGGTGCCCGGTGCAAAGGCGGGGTCCAGGCCGTCGATATCCAGCGTCACGTAGGCTGGATGATGGCCTACCCGAGCACGAATCCGCTCCAGTACCGCCGCAGGGCCATGGTCGTTCACCCAATCAGCATCGAGCACTTCATAAGGGTGGTTGTTGCGGTCATAGCTGGTACGAATGCCAATTTGCAGCGAATGCTCCGGCACCACCAGGCCTTCTTTGAGGGCGTGGTGGAAAATGGTGCCGTGGTCAAAACGCGTGCCTTGCTCATAGGTATCGGTATGGGCATCAAAGTGAATCAGTGCCAGCGGGCCATGTTCACGGGCATGGGCGCGCAGCAGCGGCAGGCTGATGTAGTGGTCGCCGCCCAGCGTCAGCATCTTTTTGCCCGCTTTCAACCAGCGCATGGTGTGGGTTTCCAGGTTGTCTACCAGGCTTTCCGGCTCGCCGTAGGCGTAATCCAGGTTGCCAGCATCGCACACCCGCAGGCGATCTTCCAGAGCAAAATCCCACGGCCAGCGCTTGCCTTCCCAAATCAGGTTGGCGGTGCTTTGGCGAATAGCGTTCGGCCCCATACGCGTGCCTGAACGGCCAGAGCAGGCTAGGTCAAACGGTACGCCGCTAACCACGACTTCAGCATCGGTGGCGTTGGGGTCAATCGCTTTGGGCACGCCCATAAACGTGGAGATAACGTCACCAAACAGGCTGGGCATGATCTGAGATGGGGTCACCTAACGTGTACTCCTATGGTGTGCAGCAGTAAGAAAATGGAGGCAAGCGCGAGCGGGGCTGCTCGAAGAAGCGCGACGATAAGGAATTTTTCGCGATGAATGAAATGAATGTTTAGAATGAAATCATTCATCATGTAAATAGTGAGGCGATATGCGTTCGCTACGCCACTTTGACCTAAATTTGTTGCTGGTATTTGAAGTGCTGATGCGCGAGCGCCATGTGACCCGCGCCGCTGAGAAGCTCCATTTAAGCCAGCCAGCGCTAAGCCATGCCCTCAAGCGCCTGCGTGAAGCGTTGGGTGACCCGCTATTGGTACGCACCGAGCAGGGCCTGCAGCCAACGCCCAGAGCGCTCACACTGCTGCCAGTGGTGCAGCAAGCCTTAGCCGCGCTTCAGGAAGGCCTCGCGCCGCCTGCCATCTTTGCCCCAGCGACCAGCACCCGGCGCTTTACCCTGGCGACTACCGACTACTTTGAAGAAGTCATGTACCCAGCGTTTCTTAGCCAACTGTTGGGCTATGCGCCGGGCATTAGTTTCTCCATTGAGTTGATTACCCCGGAAGTGCTAAGCGAAGCCCTAGAGCAACGCCAAGTGGATATGGTGGTGGGGTTAGATAGCCAATCATCGCTACCCAGCGGCGTGTTGCAAACGCCCTGGATGCATGAAGAGCTGGTGTGCCTAGCCGCCCAGCAGAACCCTCATGTAGGCGATGCCTTGGCGCTAGAGGAGTTTGCCCGCCAGCCCCATGTGGAGCTTGCCGATATCAGCGGCCTGCTGCCCAGCCGCATTGAGAGCTGCCTAGCCCAGCATGGGCTGAGCCGCCGGGTGATCTCGAAAAACCTCAACTACATCGCCGCCGCGCGGGTGGTGGCGCTCACCGATGCCATTATTACCTTACCCCGGCAAATGGCCGAGCGCTTTGTCGCGATGCTGCCCGTTCGCATGGTTGCCCCACCTGAAGAACTACCCGCCTTAACCATGACACTGATCCAGCATAGTCTCTACGCCAATGCCCCTGAAAACGTGTGGCTCTATGACGAACTGACCGCGTTTGCACAGAGTGCTAGCCGGTAGAAAAATAACGTGTATGTAGTTGTGTTGTAAATAAACAACACAGTTGAATCAAAGGTTGAATGGTCACTGGCGGGCTCGGCATTAGATCCTAAACTGCTATCTGGCGCATTTTTTCGCGCAATAGTGAATAGGCAATAGTGAGTAGATAATAGTGAGTAGATAGCGCCCAAAGACGTTGGGGCAACCACCCGGCTGCAAGGGATTGGGCGCTGAACGCGGACAAACCAAGGGAGAAAGCGTGTGAAAATAGGCGCACCGAAAGAGATTGCTCGGGGAGAAGCGCGAGTCGCGTTGACCCCCGAGAGCGCAAAGCAACTTCAGAAGCTTGGCCATGAATGCCTCATCGAAACAGGTGCCGGCCTGGCCGCGGGTTTTAATGACGACACTTATCGCGACGCTGGCGTGACCGTGGCGGAGAGTGCCGACGCGCTTTGGCGCGACGCTGAGGTGGTCATTAAAGTCCGCGAGCCCTCTGATGAAGAGGCCGAGCGGCTGCGTGAAGGTCAAACGCTGATTGCCTTCTTCTGGCCCGCGCAAAACGAAGCGTTACTGGAGAAGTGCAAAGCCCAAGGCGCTACCGTGATCGCGATGGACATGGTGCCGCGTATTTCCAGAGCGCAGAAGATGGATGCGCTCTCCTCCATGGCGAACATTGCGGGCTACCGCGCAGTCATTGAAGCGGGCAATAACTTCGGCCGTTTCTTTACCGGCCAGGTGACCGCCGCAGGCAAAGTACCGCCTGCCAAGGTATTGGTCATCGGGGCTGGGGTGGCAGGTTTAGCGGCGATAGGCACCGCGACCAGCTTAGGGGCGGTAGTGCGCGCCTTTGACGTGCGCCCTGAAGTTTCTGAGCAGATCGAATCCATGGGCGCTGAATTCCTGTTTCTCGATTTTGAGGATAGCCAGGACGGCTCCGAGAGCGGTGGCTACGCGGCCCCCTCAAGCCCTGAGTTCCGCGAAAAGCAGCTGGCGTGCTTCCGCGAACAGGCGCCGGACGTGGATATCGTGATTACCACGGCACTGATTCCCGGCAAGCCCGCGCCCAAGCTCTGGCTGGAAGACATGGTCGCCGCCATGAAACCCGGTTCGGTGATCGTGGATCTGGCCGCCGAGAAGGGCGGTAACTGTGACCTGACCCAGCCCGATGAGCGGGTGGTAAGCGATAACGGCGTGGTAGTGGTCGGCTATACCGACTTCCCCTCGCGCATGGCGACACAGGCCTCACTGCTCTACGCCACCAATATTCGCCATATGCTCACCGACCTCACCCCGGAGAAAGACGGCGTTATCCATCACAACATGGATGACGACGTGATTCGTGGGGCCACGGTGACTCACCAAGGGGAGATCACCTTCCCACCGCCGCCGCCCAAGGTCAAAGCCATTGGCGCGGCCAAGCCGAAGAAAAAAGAGAAAGCGCCGACTCCAGAAGAGAAGAAAGCCGCCGAGCTTGCCACCTTCAAAGCGCAAACGAAGAGCCAAGTGACCATGTTGGCAGTGGGCGGCGCGCTGATGCTGCTACTGGGGTTAGTCGCTCCTGCCTCGTTTATGCAGCACTTTATTGTCTTCGTGCTGGCCTGCTTTATCGGCTTCCAGGTGATTTGGAAAGTGAGCCACTCGCTGCATACACCGCTCATGGCGGTCACTAACGCCATTTCCGGTATCATTATTTTGGGAGCGATCCTGCAGATTGGCTCGGGCAGCGCGGTGGTTAGCGTGCTGGCGGCTATTTCGGTGTTAATCGCATCAATCAATATCGTGGGTGGCTTCCTGGTAACACGCCGGATGCTGGCCATGTTCCAAAAATCCTAAGCGGCGGAGAGACGATATGTTAGAGCAAGGATTCGTATCTGCCGCAGCGATTGCGGCAAGCGTGCTGTTTATTCTGTCGCTGGGCGGCTTGAGTAACCAGGAAAAAGCCAAACGGGCCGTGTGGTACGGCATTGTCGGTATGGCGCTAGCGGTGTTTTTCACTGCGTTTGGTCCGGGTATCGGCGGCTACTGGTGGCTCATCCCGATGATGCTGATTGGTGCGGGCATTGGGGCCTACGTGGCGGGTAAGGTCGAAATGACCGAAATGCCTCAGCTCGTGGCTGCGCTGCACAGCTTTGTGGGCTTGGCAGCGGTTTTCGTTGCCTGGAGCGCAGACCTGGAGCGTCGCCGGGTGATGGCAGCACGTGCCGCTGAAGCATCGCTGGACCAGTTCTCCGCCTTTGCGGCACTGGTGGCAACCAAAGCCCCCGATGAGCTGATGTTTCTGCAAGTTGAGGTGGTGCTGGGCATCTTTATCGGCGCGGTAACATTCACCGGTTCGGTGATTGCCTTCGGCAAGCTCGCTGGCAAAGTGGATGGCAAGCCAAAGCAATTGCCCGGCGGCCATATGTTGAATGCCGGTGCGGCGGCGCTGTCGCTGCTGTTGGCGATTATGTACCTCAACGGCGCAGGCTTCTGGACGCTGCTAGTGATTGCGGCGCTGGCGTTCTTTATCGGCTACCACCTGATCATGGGCATCGGCGGGGCGGATATGCCAGTGGTGGTCTCTATGCTGAACAGCTACTCCGGCTGGGCGGCGGCGGCGATTGGTTTCACGCTCTCCAACGACCTGCTGATCGTGACCGGTGCGCTGGTGGGCTCTTCCGGTGCGATTCTCTCTTACATTATGTGTAAGGCGATGAACCGTAACTTTGTCAGCGTGATTCTAGGCGGCTTTGGGGGCACGAAAGGGCCTGCTGCCGAGATTGAAGGCGAGCAGGTGTCGATTGATGCCAATGGCGTTGCCACGGCGCTTAACGATGCCGATAGCATCATTATCGTACCGGGTTACGGTATGGCGGTGGCCCAAGCGCAAACGGCGGTCAGCGATTTAGTCCGTAAGCTGCGCGCCGCTGGCAAAACCGTCCGCTTCGGCATTCACCCCGTGGCCGGACGCTTGCCAGGGCATATGAACGTACTGCTGGCGGAAGCCAAGGTGCCCTACGATATCGTGTTGGAGATGGATGAGATCAACGACGACTTCGCCACGACCGACGTGGTCATCGTCATCGGCTCCAACGATATCGTGAACCCCGCGGCCGAAGAGGACCCCAACAGTCCCATTGCGGGGATGCCGGTTCTCAAAGTATGGGAAGCGAAGCAGGTGTTCGTCAGCAAGCGTGGCCAGGGCACTGGCTACTCGGGTATTGAGAACCCGCTATTCTTCAAGGAGAACACGCGAATGTTCTACGGCGATGCTCGCGATAGCTTAAACGCCCTGCTACCGCTGGTGGAGTAATCAAGTAAAGCAGTAGACTGACAAGGAACGGGGCGCTCAGCGCCCCGTTTCACGTTTGATTGTTAATAACTATCAGCTTGTTGGTTAAATGCAAATTGTGACTATTGAGTAGGTGCTTTAAAACTGTAAAACATGAATAACGCATCCGCTGACGATCTACACAGTAGCTTGCAGCAAAGATGCAGAGCATTTGTTCCCTTGGTATCGCCAAGGCATAGAGCAATAAGGGAGAGAGCTATGAGCGGTAAATGTCCTGTCATGCACGGTGGTAACACCTCGACCGGTACTTCCAACAAAGATTGGTGGCCGGAAGGGTTGAATCTGGATATTTTGCATCAGCAAGATCGCAAATCAGACCCGATGGATCCGGATTTCAACTACCGTGAAGAAGTACGCAAGCTCGATTTCGACGCGCTGAAGAAAGATGTCCACGCGTTGATGACCGATAGCCAAGAGTGGTGGCCCGCTGACTGGGGGCACTACGGCGGTTTGATGATCCGTATGGCTTGGCACTCCGCTGGCACCTACCGTATTGCTGATGGCCGTGGGGGCGGTGGTACCGGAAGCCAGCGCTTTGCACCGCTCAACTCCTGGCCGGACAACGTCAGCCTAGATAAAGCGCGTCGTCTGCTGTGGCCGATCAAGAAGAAGTACGGCAACAAAATCAGCTGGGCAGACCTGATGATTCTGGCTGGCACCGTGGCTTATGAGTCCATGGGCTTACCTGCTTACGGCTTCTCTTTCGGCCGCGTCGATATTTGGGAACCCGAGAAAGATATCTACTGGGGTGACGAAAAAGAGTGGCTGGCACCTTCTGACGAACGCTACGGCGACGTGAACAAGCCAGAGACTATGGAAAACCCGCTGGCGGCTGTCCAGATGGGGCTTATCTATGTGAACCCGGAAGGTGTTAACGGCCAGCCTGATCCGCTGAGAACCGCGCAGCAGGTACGTGAAACCTTCGCCCGTATGGCGATGAACGACGAAGAGACCGCAGCCCTCACCGCTGGTGGCCACACCGTAGGTAAATGCCATGGTAATGGTGATGCCTCTGCGTTGGCCGCTGAGCCTGAAGCGTCTGACGTTGAAAACCAGGGCTTTGGCTGGGGCAATCCCAACATGCAGGGCAAGGCGAGCAACGCCGTGACCTCGGGCATTGAAGGTGCGTGGACCACCAACCCCACGAAATTCGATATGGGCTACTTCGACCTGCTGTTTGGCTACGAGTGGGAACTGAGAAAGAGTCCTGCCGGTGCCCACCAGTGGGAACCGATTGACATCAAAGAGGAAGACAAGCCGGTTGACGCCAGCGACCCCTCTATTCGCCACAACCCGATCATGACTGATGCGGATATGGCGATGAAGATGGATCCGACCTATCGCGCTATCTGCGAAAAATTCATCGCGGATCCGGAGTACTTCAAGAAAACCTTCGCGAAGGCGTGGTTCAAGCTGACGCACCGTGACCTGGGTCCGAAAGCACGCTATATCGGCCCGGAAGTCCCGGCAGAAGACCTGATTTGGCAAGATCCGATTCCGGCAGGCAACACCGACTACTGCGAAGAAGTGGTCAAACAGAAAATCGCACAAAGTGGCCTGAGCATTAGTGAGATGGTCTCCACCGCTTGGGATAGCGCCCGTACTTATCGCGGTTCCGATATGCGCGGCGGTGCTAACGGTGCCCGCATTCGCTTGGCCCCACAGAACGAGTGGCAGGGCAACGAGCCTGAGCGCCTGGCGAAAGTGCTGAGCGTCTACGAGCAGATCTCTGCCGACACCGGCGCTAGCGTCGCGGACGTGATCGTTCTGGCCGGTAGCGTAGGCATCGAGAAAGCCGCGAAAGCAGCAGGTTACGAGGTACGCGTACCCTTCCTGAAAGGCCGTGGCGATGCGACCGCCGAGATGACCGACGCAGACTCCTTCGCACCGCTGGAGCCGCTGGCCGATGGCTTCCGCAACTGGCAGAAGAAAGAGTACGTGGTGAAGCCGGAAGAGATGCTGCTGGATCGTGCGCAGCTGATGGGCTTAACCGGCCCGGAAATGACCGTGCTGCTGGGCGGTATGCGCGTACTGGGCACCAACTACGGTGGCACCAAACACGGCGTATTCACCGATCGTGAAGGCCAGTTGACCAACGACTTCTTTGTGAACCTGACCGATATGGGGAACAGCTGGAAGCCGGTAGGTAGCAACGCCTACGAAATCCGCGACCGTAAGACCGGTGCCGTGAAGTGGACCGCCTCGCGGGTGGATCTGGTATTTGGTTCCAACTCGCTGCTGCGCTCTTACGCAGAAGTGTACGCCCAGGACGATAACGGCGAGAAGTTCGTCAAAGACTTCGTCGCCGCCTGGACCAAAGTGATGAACGCCGACCGTTTCGACGTCGCGTCGTAAGTCAGCAACGGTTCGTCGTACTATCTAAGGCACCCCTAGCGGGTGCCTTTTTTTGTATGCGTGCCTGGGCATCGCTGGTTCGTCAGCTTTGCTACAGTAGCGCATGCTTTCCCTTTGATATAACAACACGAGATCGACGATGAAACGCAGTAAATGGATATGGCTAGTATGGGCCGTTGTCTTGTTAAGTTATTTAGTGCCTTACACGCTGTTAAGCGACGTGTCGCGATGGTACGGCAGCTTTTTGTTTTGGGCCGTGGCCGGGGTGGCCATCATTGCTCTGAACGTGTTTATTACGACAGATTTTAAGGAGCATAGCGATGACTGAGTCGCTCATTTGGTGGTCCATTGCTATCTACTTATTAGTGGCCATAGGCATTGCTATTCTGTCGCGCCAACGCCCGGCGAAAGGCGGTTCAGAAAGCATGTCCGGCTACTTTTTGGGTAACCGCCAAATGAACGGGTTTGTCTCGGCGCTGAGCTACAGTGCCACGACGTATAGCGCCTTTATGATGGTGGGCCTGGCTGGCCTGACCTATGCGGGCGGCGTGGGCGCGCTCGGTTTTGAAATCATCTACTTTGCCGGTGTCTCACTGGTGGCGGTTTTCGGCCCTAAGTTCTGGGCGGTCGGCAAGAAGTTCGGCTACGTGACGCCCAGCGAGATGCTGGGCCACCGCTACCATAGCAAGCAGGTGGCCATGGCCGTGTCGATAGCGAGCTGTATCTTCCTAATTCCGTACTCGGCCGTTCAGCTCGCTGGTGTCGGCTACCTGTTGCAGGGTATTACTGATGGCGCCATTACCTTTACCACCGGGGTCGTGTTGGCCACGGTGATCGCCATTTTCTTCTCCTATATCGCAGGGATTCGTTCGGTCATGTGGACCGACTCGCTCCAGGCCATCATGATGATCGTGGCTTCTACCCTGGTAGCCTTTCTGGTGATTCAAAGTCTGGGCGGTTTTGGTGCGCTCTTCGATACGCTGGCAACGGAGCACCCGCAGTCACTGACGGTGCCTGGCCCTGGTTTGTTCAGCTTTGTGACCTTCCTAGGGCTCACCATTCCATGGTTCTTCTTTAGCCTTTCAAATCCGCAGGTCAGCCAGCGCCTTTTCATGCCCTCGTCGCTGCGCTCAATGCGCCACATGCTGATTGGCTTCCTGGTGTTCGGTTTTATTTATACCCTGGTCTCCGTACTTTGGGGCTTCTCAGCCTTGGCAGCCTTCCCCAGCCTTGCAAGCGCAGACTTGGCAACGCCCACGCTACTGGCCTCAGAGTTTGTGCCGCCCGTATTAGGCGTGATTGTGATGATCGGCATTATGGCCGCCGCCGTTTCCACGATTGATTCGATCATGCTGACGCTGGCGTCCATGGTCTCCCGCGACGTCTATGCCAACCTCAAGCCGAACGTCAGTGAAAAGCGACAACTGCTGGTGGGTAAGTTTGTAGTGCCGGTGATTGCACTGATGGCGCTGGCTTTCGCCGAGCTGCAGCTTGACCTGATTGCAGTGCTGTCGGTGGCCGCCTCATCGGGCTTGGTGGCCATGGTGCCTGCGCTGATCGGTGCTTTCTATTGGAAGCGCGGCACGGCTGCCGGTGCACTGACCAGCGTGGTGGGTACCAGCGCCTTTGTACTGCTGATGTATGCCACCGGCAATTCACTACTGGGTCTGCCTGCCGGTGTATGGGGCATTGTGGTCGCGAGTGTGCTGTTTGTTGGCGTTAGTCTTGTGACCAAGCCTCATCAAGCCTCTACCGATGCTTTCTTTGCCGCCATCGCGGAAGAGTTGGGTACACAGCGTCGCACTGCCAATGACCCGGCGAAGAAGCAAGCGGCTCATTAGGCACCCTATCGATAAAAGCCCCTGATGAGGGGCTTTTTAGCCTTACTGCCACTTCAATAACTGCGCTCTGTAGGCCGCCTGCGCCTGCGTCGCACTGATGGGCTGCAAACGCACCTTGGTGCCCGGCAAGCACTGGGCGAGGCGGGCGCAGGCCATGGGCGTCAAAGCACCCAGGCGCGGGTAGCCGCCAATGGTTTGGCGATCGTTCATCAGGATGATCGGTTGGCCATCGGGAGGAATCTGCACGGCCCCTAACGGAATGCCCTCGGAGACGATACCGCCAAGGCGGCTGTTCAGCGCTTTGCCGGTCAGTCGAATGCCCATGCGGTCAGCGCGTTGGTCCACGGTCCAGGGCTGGTTGAAGGCATCGAACAGGCTGCGCCCGGCAAAGTGCGCGGCCTGAGAGCCTAACACCATGTCCAGCACGGTTTCTTCTGAGTCGGGCAGGGGAAGTTGGGTGCCTTGAGGCAACTGTCGCGGCGTGGCGCTGCTGCCTTTCCAGGTGAGCTGATCGCCAGTTTTAAGCGGTTTGCCATCTTCGTGCAGGCCGCCGATTTGCTCTCTTGCCGTGCAGGCTTGGCTGCCTAGCACCTCTGGCGCATCAAGCCCGCCAGGAAAGGCGAGGTACGCGCGCAGGCCCTTTTTCGGCTGGCGAAAGACCAGCGTTTGGCCCGCTTGCATCATAAAGCTGTCGTTGGGCGCAAGCGGTTGGCCATCCAGTGTGGCGGCAAGGTCGGCTCCGGTGAGGGCAAGGCGCACGTCGCTATTGGCCACCAGCGTCAGGTTGCCGCCCATGACGATTTCCAGCGCGGCGCTCTCCAGCGGGTTGCCCAGCAGCCAGTTGGCCCAGCGGAAGGCGATCCAGTCGGCGGCACCGCCCTGAGTCACGCCTAAGTGGCCGACGCCGAAGCGGCCCGCATCTTGAATCAGCGCCAGCGGTCCGGCTTGCTTTACGGTCAACATGGGGTGGCTCATGACCGCTCCTCCAGTGGGGTCGTATCGCCCCCAGCCGCTTCAAATTCTGATTGGGATATCGCCTTAAAGCGCACTTTATCGCCCGGTCGCAGCAGCGGCTCGCCACGTTTGGCGTGCTCGAAAAGCGGCACGGCTGTTCTGCCAAGAATGTTCCAGCCACCCGGCGAAAGCAGGGGGTAAATCGCGGTTTGCCGGTCGGCAATGCCCACGCTTCCGGCTGCGACGCGGCGGCGGGGCGTTTTCAAACGCGGCGTGGCAATGGCCTCATCCACCAGGCCCATAAAGCCGTAGCCAGGGGCAAAGCCCAGTGCAAACACGCAGTAATCGTGGCTGCAGTGGCGCTCAATCAGCGCCTCGACGCTGAGCCCGGCGCGCTGGGCAACGGTGGGCAGCTCCGGGCCAACGCGCTCGTCGTACCACACGGGGATTTCGTGGAGCTGGCCCTGTTGGGCATCGGCGGGCGTTAAATTGCGCAGCGCGCTGCGCGCGAGCGTCGAGGCTTGAGCAAAAGTGAGCTTCTGGCAGTCGTAGTGCACCAGCAGGGTGGTGTACGACGGGATAAGATCAATCAGCGCGTGATCAAAGGCGCGCCGCAGCGCCTCGTCAGCGGCCATGATCCACGCCATATTAGTTTCATCAATGGCGTCGAACAGGCGCACCGTCAGGGCGTCCATCGCCGCCGTTTCTAAGCGCAGTTTCACGCGGACTCCAGCGCCGTAAAGGCCTCACGAATGGCGCGCACGGCGGCCACGGATTCGGGGTTATCGCCATGCACGCAGAGCGTGTCGCAGGGGAGCTGTAAGGCGCTGCCATCCCGGGCGGTCAGCGCTTCGCCTTTGGCCAGGGAAACGGCTTGGGCGACGATAGTGGCTTGGTCGTGATGCACAGCCCCCGGCAGGCGGCGAGAGGCGAGATGCCCAGTGGCCTCATAAGCGCGGTCAGCGAAGGTTTCAAACCACAGCGTCACGCCCATTTTTTCCGCTAATTGACGATGCGGCTCTGGGTTGGCGGTGGCCATCACCATGAGCGGCAGGCGGGCATCGAATGCCTTCACGGCCCGCATGGCACCTTCCAGCAATTCCAGATTGGCAGCCATGTCGTTGTACATAGCCCCGTGGGGTTTGACGTAGCTCAGCGCGGTGCCTTCCGCTTGGCAAATGCCTGCCAGCGCGCCGATTTGGTAGAGCATCATGTCTTCCACTTCGGCAGGAGAGCAGGCCATGGAGCGGCGGCCAAAGCCCATTAAATCCGGGTAGCCGGGGTGCGCGCCGATCTTCACGCCGTGCTGGACGGCAAGCGCCACCGTTTTACGCATCACATGGGGGTCTGAGGCGTGGTAGCCGCAGGCAATGTTGGCACAGTCAACGTAGGGCATAACATCAGCGTCTAAACCAATCGACCAGTTGCCGAAACTTTCGCCCATATCGCAGTTAAGCAGCGGAATCGCCATAACGTCTCCTGCAGGGTTGCGTGTTGTTAGTGATTGATATCGCGATTGATTAGTCAAATAAGTACAAATATTGGCTAATCATGTTTATTACATAATAAGCGTGTTTATGTTTGTGCTATCGCAAAAATAATATATGGAGCCTGCGTCACAAGTGCCAATCGTTTTTAGCGATATTAAGTATCGGTGCTTCCTATCATGCTGTTATTTAGTGGAAAAATAGTTGACGCTAGGGCGCTATACGATTATCAACTAAATAAAGCGACTCAAAAAAGATTACAAAAGAGACGCCCTTATCCGCCTGATGTAGCGCCGTTGCGCCACCAATAAAAATGGCAATGAAAGGGTGATCTCGAGGAGTACCACATGCGGTTGCCAGCCCCGCGACAGCATGTCCGTGCCCAACACGGCATGTTGCACTTACATTTGCATATCAACGCCTCACGATGGGAGACCATGGTGTGTGGCGTGGTGGAGGCGCTTGACGCTGTGCTTCCCGTGAATGCTTCATTACAGGCTGGTTAAGCACGATGCTGGATTTTAAGGAACTCGACGCCTTTGTTTGGGCGGTGAAACTTGGCTCTTTTCGTAAAGCGGCGGTGCGTTTACACATTACGCAACCGTCGATATCTGAGCGTATCTCGCGTTTAGAGAGCACGGTGGGCGAGCTACTGCTTGAGCGCTCGGCGCGGCCTATTCAGCCTACTATGCGTGGTAGGGAATTCTTCCTGCATGCCGAACGTATGCTGGCCCAGCGCGATGAAGCCCTCAAACTTTTCGATAGTGAAGAAGACTTTTCCGCCCCGCTGCGCCTGGGAACGATTGAAACCATTGCCCACAGTTGGTTCCCCACGTTTATGCAGCGGCTCACCGAGCGCTACCCGCGGTTGATTATTGAGCTCACCGTGGATTACTCCCCGGCGCTGAACGAGCGGCTGAACAGCAATGAGCTGGATATTCTGCTAGCCATGAACGGCTACCTGCCTTCAGAGCAAATTGACCATGAGACGCTCAGCCCCTATGAAATGGGGATGTTTGTTTCACCTCGACACGCCCAGATGTTAAGCAAACGCCCTGATGCTTGGCATTCAACGCTGCCGTTTATCTCCTTTGGCAAGCTGGCGCGTCCGTATGAAGAGTTAGTAAGTTATTTAGCCGACCAAGGTGTTCAACAGCCGCGTATTCATAGTGTGAGCACGCTGATGACGATTGTGCGTTTAACCACGGAAGGGCTGGGTATCGGCGCGCTACCAGTAGCCACCGTGCTGGATGAGTGGCGGCGGGGCGAGCTGTTCCGTTTGGCGCTTCCCGCGCCACTACCAGCCATGCACTATGATGTTATTTGGCGCAGCGCAAATCATCCTCGTTTCTGCCGTGGCGTTGGCCGCTTGGCGCAGGAGTGCGCGCTAGAGTATGCCGCTGAAAAGCATACCGAGATTACTAACACGTGTTTTACCGGATGCTGGGTAACACCTAGCGTCCCTTCCTCCACCCCTAAGGCAACACCTCCATCAATATGAATAAGAGGATTTTTTCTATGCGTACTCGCATTGCGACCCCACTGCTTCTTGCCACTGCATGCAGCCTTGCGGCGGCATCCACGGCCCATGCCGCAGAGTGGACCATGGCCACCCCTTATGGGGACGCCAGCTTCCACACCCAGAACACCAAGCAGTTTGCTGAAGATGTGGCAGAAGCCACTGACGGCGAACTCACCATTACCGTACACAGCGGTGGGGCGCTGGTCTCTCACGGCGAGATCAAACCCTCTGTGCGTCGCGGAACGATCGATGCCGGTGAGGTGTTCCTGTCGATTCTCTCCAACGACGACCCGATTTTTGAAGTCGATACGCTGCCCGGTGTGGCCGGTAGCTACGATGATGCCTATGCGCTGTGGGAAGCCACTAAGCCGATGATTACTGAGCTATTCGCCTATGAGGGGCTGATTCCGCTCTACGCCGTCGCATGGCCTGCTCAGGGCATTTATACCGCCGAGCCGCTGACTGACCCAGCCCAGTTTGATGGGCTGCGCGTACGCGCACCAAACATCAATACCCAGCGCTTCGTTGATAACCTGGGCGGCAGCCCGACCGAAACCGAAGAGTCGGATATCCCCACTGCCTTCAGCACTGGCCGAGTAGATGCCATGATTACTTCAAGCTCCACCGGTAACTCCATGGCCGCGTGGGACTACGTCACCGACTACACCGACGCCAACCTGTGGCTGCCGAAGAATATCGTGTTTATCAGCCAGCGCAGCTTTGACCGCTTAGATGAAGCCACTCAAGAAGCGCTGATGGAAGCAGCGGCGCGTGCCGAAGAGCGTGGCTGGCAGATGAGCCGTGACAACAACGATGAAAGCCTGGCAGCTCTGAAAGAGAACGGCATCAGCGTGTCCGAGCCTAATGCTGACGTTGCCGCCGCGCTGCAAGCCGCAGGTGATGAGCTATTTGCCGATTGGCAGTCCCGTGCGGATGACGAAGCCAAGCAAGCGCTGGAAACGTATCGTGCCCAGCGTAGCAACTAACCTTCCGGTGCTGTGTTAATCCTCGGGGGCAGCCTGTGTGCTGCCCCTTTCTCCACGCGCTCTGTGAGACTGCGAACATGACGTTTAAATTCGACAAACTCTACCGCCTCGGTGCCTGGGGCGCAGCAGCGTGCATGGTGGCGATTTGTGCGCTGATCGCGCTTCAGGTCACTTTCCGTTTAGTGGATGCGCTATTGGTATTGGTCGGCCAGGAGCGGCTCGGTGTCAGCATTACCGGCGTCTCGGAAATGGCCTCCTATTTATTGGTAGGCGCCACCTTTCTTGGGTTGGCCTACACCTTTGTTCATCATGCCCATATCCGCGTGACCTTACTGATTTCACGCCTGCCTTCTGCGGTGCGCGTGTGGTTTGAGGTGTTTGGGCTGATTATTGCGCTGGTTATCAGCGTACTACTGGCCTACGGCCTGATTGGTTTGGCGAGGGAAAGCCTAGAGTACAACGATGTTTCGTCGGGCTTTTTGTCGATTCCCCTGTGGATCCCCCAGGTGGTGCTGGCCGTTGGGGTAGGGCTGCTGGCCCTGGCGCTGTTAGAAGCGCTGTGGATGGCCGGGCGCATTGCCATACGCGACCCGTCAAGCTTCCGCGAAGCCACTTCCATCGACGATAACGAAGCGCATTAAGCGGCTACTCGGGAGATACCCTCGTGCTACTACTAAGTTTAGCGACTATTTTTACCCTGGTGCTGCTGCTGGGCAGCGGGGTGTGGATTGCCTTTGCCTTGATAGGCACAGCGTGGATTGCGCTGCAATTTTTCAGCCCTTTTGACCCTGGCCCGATTCTGGCCTCCGATTTTTGGGGCGCAAGCTACGGCTGGGATTTAACCGCGCTGCCGATGTTTATCTGGATGGGCGAGATTCTGTTTCGCTCGGGGCTGGCGGACAATATGTTCCGTGGACTTTCACCCTGGTTGAACCGTCTGCCGGGCCGCTTGCTGCATACCAATATCATTGGCAGTGGCATGTTCGCGGCGGTGTGTGGCTCGTCGGCGGCTACCTGTGCCACGGTGGGCAAAATGACCCTGCCGGAACTGGAGCGCCGGGGCTACGACAGCAATATGGCCATTGGCACTTTGGCCAGTGCGTCTACGCTGGGGCTGTTGATTCCACCCTCGATCGTGCTGATCGTCTACGGGGTGGTTACGGAGCAATCCATCTCGCGGCTGTTTATGGCGGGCATTGGCCCAGGCTTGATGATCTTGGCGCTGTTCATGGCCTATTTGGTGCTCTGGGCGCTGCTCAAAGGCAACCGTGACGGCCTGACAGGTGCTGACGAATCCGATATGAGCTTTGCCGAAAAGCTGCGTAATACCTGGTCGTTGGTGCCTATTTTGCTGCTAATCGGCGGGATTATCGTGTCGATTTACGGCGGGCTGGCATCGCCGACGGAAGCGGCAGCGGTTGGCGTGGTGCTGTCGATGATCATTGCTCGGTTCAACGGCCACTTTAATCGGGCGATTTTTACCGATTCGCTGTTTGCTGCGGTACGCACGGCCTGCATGATCGCCTTTATTATTGCCGGGGCGTCGTTTTTAACCTCAGCCATGGGCTTTACCCAGGTACCCATGAAGCTCGCTCAGGCGATTGGTGAAATGGGGTTATCGCCCACCATGCTGCTGATTGCGCTCACGTTGCTGCTACTCATCATGGGCTGCTTTCTGGATGGTATTTCGCTCATCCTACTGGTGACGGCGATTATCATGCCGGTGGTCAGCGCGGCAGGCTTTGACCTGATTTGGTTCGGTATCTACTTGGTGATTGTGGTGGAGATGTCGCAAATCACGCCGCCGGTTGGGTTTAACCTGTTTGTGATCCAAGGGTTAACCGGTAAGGATATTCTGACCATTACCAAAGCGACGCTGCCGTTCTTTCTACTAATGCTGCTGGCGATTGCGCTAATGCATCTCTTCCCCAGCATCGCGCTTTACCTGCCTTACGCCATGACTAGCTGATTGCTAGGGTTAATGACCGTAAACCGACACACCGCCCCGGCCAGAGCGCTTGGTGAAGTACATGCTCTGGTCGGCGGCGTCAATCAGCTCTTGCTCATTACCAAACCCACCATCGTTGAGGCAGGCCACGCCAATCGATACGGAAACGTACACTGGCTTTTGATCGACGCGTGCCATGGGGCGCTCTTGTAAACGTCGTGTGATGCGTTCGGCAAAGCATTTAGCGCTGTCGGCATCTTCATCTGGCAAAATCACTAGAAACTCTTCACCACCGTAGCGGCCCGCTACGTCGCCTGAGCGAATGAGAGAGGTAAGCGTTTTGCCAAAATGAGTCAGCACTCGATCACCCGCCTGATGGCCGTATTGGTCGTTAAGCACTTTAAAATGGTCTAAGTCGATAAATACAACGGACATCGTGCGCTTTGTCGTGAGACAGAGATGGAAGCGCTCCCGCAACTGCTCTTCAAGCCAAGCACGGTTAGCCAACTTGGTTAGGGGGTCGATACGGCTGCGCTGCTCTAGCTTCGCATAGTCGTTTAACAATGTTTCCCGCGCCTTGTACTGAGCATCCAAGCGGGCACTGAGTGACAGAGTATGTTCAAAAAGCAGCTGTTGGGCGTTTTGAAGCAGTGCCAAACTATCTACTCCGCAGGGGGCGCTCAATCCTAAGGCGTTTGATAACGGCGGCAGCGTTTGCTGCAAGTGAGCTAATAAGCCATCAACTGCCCAGTTATTGAAGGTAGGTAAAGTACGCCACTGCCGTAACACATCTGCTAGCGCTTGCGATGGATTAGCCGATAACCACGCATCTGCGATAGGGCCAGACATACGTAAGCAAACTGCTGCCATATCGTCCGTCTCAAGGCTGCCGTGACTGTGGTAAATCGCATTGATCAATTCGTCATGCGCCCCCCACTTCGCCATTAACCATGCACCTACCAGCGTGTGGTCACAACCAAAGTAGCGCTTTTCTACCTGTATGATGTGCTGATGAGAGGAGCGGTCGTCGGCATAGAGCAGATCAGCAT
>NZ_JAMZBE010000061.1:0-20823 GCF_024158645.1 Halomonas sp. 707B3 | reverse complement strand
GGCGAATTGCGTTGAAGAGGTCAAAACCCATCGCGGCAGCCTAGCGCGCATGTCGGATAACCAGCGTGCACTGCACTGGGCCCAGGTGAAGATATACGGCGCGCTGCTCTGCGCCGAGCGCGGCCTTTCACACATCACGCTGGCGCTGGTGTACCTGGATATTGCCAGCAGCCAGGAAACCCGGCTGACGCTTGATACCCGTGCCGAGGAGCTAGCGGCGTTTTTTGCCGACCAATGCCAGCGCTTTTTAGCCTGGGCCGAGCAGGAGGCCGCCCACCGCGAGTGCCGCGATGCGTGGCTCGCCACGCTGACCTTTCCCCACGTGGACTTTCGTCCAGGGCAGCGGGCGTTGGCCGAAGATGTGTTCAAAGCCGCCAGCACCGGACGCTGCCTGCTGGCCCAAGCGCCCACCGGCATTGGCAAAACCCTGGGCACGCTGTTTCCCATGCTCTCAGCGATGCCCCGCCAGCGGCTCGACCGCATCGCTTTTCTCACTATGAAAACCCCTGGCCGCCGCCTCGCGCTGGATGCCTTGGCGAGCCTAGAAGCTCCTGCCCAGCCGCTGAGGGTGCTGGAACTCGTCGCCCGCGATAAAGCCTGTGAATACCCCGGCACCGCCTGCCAAGGCGATGCCTGCCCGTTAGCAAAAGGGTTTTACGACCGCTTGCCTGCCGCCCGCCAAGCGGCGGTGGAAAAAGGCTGGCTAGCGCGCGATGCGCTGCGCGAAGTGGCGCTGGCGCATCAGGTTTGCCCCTACTACTTAGGCCAGGAGCTAGCCCGCTGGGCCGATGTGGTGGTGGGGGATGTGAACCACTGGTTCGATAGCCACGCACTGCTGCACGGGCTTGCTCAAGCCAACGACTGGCGAGTGGGGCTGCTGGTAGATGAGGCGCATAACCTGGTAGACCGTGCTCGTGGCATGTACAGCGCCGCGCTCTCCCAGCAGCGCTTGAGCTTCCTGCGCCGTCACTCCCCGCCCGCCTTAGCCAAGCCGCTGGCCCGCGTAGGCAGGCAGTGGCAGGCGCTCAATAAAGAGGTGGCCGCCCAAGCGGCGGAGCGGCGTTACCACTTGCTAGAAACGCTGCCCACCAAACTGGTGAGCGCACTGCATACCCTGGCCGGGGCGATGACTGATTATCTCGTGGAACATCCCGAAGGGGCGAATCAGGCGCTTCAAGAGCTGCTGTTTGAAACGCTGGCGTTCTGCCGCTTAGCGGAGCAGTTTGACGAGCACTCCCTCTGTGACCTGGAAAGTCAGGGCAAAGGAAGTGCGGTGCTTGGGCTACGCAATGTGGTCCCGGCGGACTTTCTCGCCCCGCGCTTTAAGCGCGCTCACTGCACGGTGCTGTTTTCCGCCACGCTGTCGCCTTTTTACTACTACCGCGACTTACTGGGGTTGCCGGAGCGCAGCGTATGGCGCGAGGTGGAATCTCCCTTCGTGGCGCAACAGCTAGAGGTTCATGTGCGTAGCGATATCTCGACCCGCTACCATCAGCGCACGGCGTCGGTGCCCCCGATTGTAGCGACACTGGCGGCGCACTATCAGCACAAGCCGGGCCACTACTTGGCGTTTTTTAGTAGCTTTGCCTACCTCAAGCAGGTGATGGACGCGTTCGAGCAGGCGCACCCTGAGATTCCGGTGTTTGCGCAAACGCGCAGCATGCAGGAGCCCGAGCGAGAGGCGTTTTTGGCGCGCTTTACTCCCAGCGGTAAAGGCATTGGTTTTGCGGTACTGGGCGGAGCCTTCGCGGAGGGCATTGACCTACCCGGTGAGCGATTGATCGGTGCCTTTGTGGCAACGCTGGGCTTGCCGCCGTTTAACGACTTTAACGAAGCGCTGAAAGCTCGATTGCAGGCGCGCTTTGGCCGGGGAGACGACTACACCTATCGGATTCCTGGGATGATCAAGGTGATACAGGCCGCCGGGCGAGTGATCCGCAGCCCCGACGATGAAGGGGTTGTGGTATTAATGGATGACCGTTTTGCCCATGCCCAGGTGCGCGCACTGCTGCCGCGCTGGTGGCAGTTGGGCTGATCCCATCACTGTAAGGAAACCTATCAACGCTATGGCAGATTTACTTTGGTATCAGTACGTGCTGATTGGGCTTATCTTTGCCTGGAGCGGCTTTGTGCGCACCAGTCTTGGCTTTGGTGGCGCGGTATTGGCGCTGCCGTTTCTCCTGCTCGTCGTCAACGAACCATTGGTGTTCCTGCCGATTATTGCCATTCATCTGCTGATTTTTTCCAGTTGGATTGCCTGGAATGGGCATCGTCAGCTGCAGCAGGCGGGCAGCAGCGCTGCGGTTCAGAGCAACATCGACTGGGGCTATTTAGGCAAAGCGCTCAAGATCATGATCGTGCCCAAGCTGGTGGGGGTGGTTGGGTTGCTCACCCTGCCCGCCAATGTGATGACCAGTATCATCTTCGGTATCGTGATCATCTACGCCATCGGCTATGTGTTGAATAAACCGTTTAGAAGTAACAATAAGTACGTGGATTATGTACTGCTGGGGCTGGGGGGCTACGTTAGCGGCACGTCGCTGATTGGCGCACCGCTGATTGTGTCCGTGTTCGCCACTCACGTCGCGAAAGAGCAGTTACGCGACACCATGTTTGTGCTGTGGTTTATTTTGGTCGTGATCAAAATGGTGTCGTTTGTGATTGCAGGCGTTGACCTACAGCTCATTCATCAACTGTGGCTGCTGCCCTGTGCCTTTATCGGCCACTTGCTTGGTGAAAAAGCCCACCGCTACTTGCTCAATGCCGATACGGGTCTATTTTTCCGCGTGCTGGGGGCGGTGTTGATTTTAGTCAGCGTCGTGGGGCTGATTCATCCACCTGGGTAAGCCAGCCATCGCTAAAGTTTGGCATCTGCCTTCAGGTAGGTTTGACCAAGCAGAGCCAGTATCAGCGCAAGTAGGCAGCACAGCACCGCCATGGCAACAAACACGCTGCGTAGCGTGTCGAGCCATAGTAACGCCGGGGCGACCACCACCGGAGAGATAAACTGGCCAAAAAAGAAAGTAGACGTAAAACCACCAAACACGCGCCCTCGCACTCGCTGGGGCGTAATGCGCATTAGCCACGCCGTGGTATTAGGCATAAACGCACCTAGCCCAAACCCTGAGACAGCGGCACCGATAATGGCCATCGCGTAGCTATTGGTTAAACCTACGATGAAAAATCCGGTGGCGGCAAGGATAAAGCCAAGTACATAAATGGTCATTACCGAAAGAAAAGGTTTGTAATAGCCATAGCCGAACGCAACGATGCTGGCCGAAAACGCTGCCATGGATAAGGCAATGCCGATGGCGACGCCACTAATGGGGCCTTGTTGAGAGAGCAGAAAAGGTAACTGAGCAGGAAATAGGTAGAACATCATCATGCTAATCATGGCAATGAGATAGGCAAGGGCGGTACGCCCGTAATCTACCTTTACCGGCTCATCACTGGCATGACTACTTTGAGTACTGGCCGACGTCGGCTCTTGCAGGATGGCCCAGGCATAGGGAAGCAGCAATAAACCGGTCATATAGAGTAGAAATGGGCCGCGCCAGCTCCAGTCGGAAAGTATCCCGCCCAGGTTGATAAAAATCACACCCCCGAGCGCCATGCAGCTGCTTTGTAGCCCTAAAAAACGCACACGCTCATTGCCATCAAAATAATCGCCTACCAGCGTGGTGCTAATGCTAAGGATGCCCGCTACGGAAATGCCCATGAGCGCACGGGAGCTCAAGAGCAAATCGACACGGTCGATGAAAAAGCCTGCCACTCCGGCAAAGCCGTAAATAAATAGCATCATCAACAGCAGTTTCTTGCGCCCAAAGCGATCTGCTAAATAGCCCATCAGTGGGCTAAAAAGCGTAATCATGAGAGCAGGAATCGTCAGTACCAGTTGAATCAAGACTTGAGGGTGCTCAGGGAAGTGACGGCTGATACCCGGCAGAGCAGGGGCAATAATGGCACCTGACATCACTGTCATGGTGCTGGCGAGTAAGAGGACCGCTTTGATATGGGCTAAGTGTTTAATGGGTCTGCTTCCAAATGACGAGTATGGAGAAGGAGTTACCTTAGCATGCCGTTAGCAAGCTATCTTTATTTTTTTGTGACAAGCCAAGGAGTCATTAAGCGGCAGGCGGCGATAGGTAGAACGGATGTTCGCGCACACGAAAACGGCCACTTGCTCTAAAAGCTAAGTGGCCGTTTTCATTGAATTCTTGGTCGGAATAGCAGGATTCGAACCTACGACCTCTGCCTCCCGAAGGAGATTTAGGGGGTTGGTTGGGTAATAAGCTATCTCTTTGGATTGCGCGGTTAGTTCATTTATTTCAAAGAGTTACTCCTGTTCTGCCTTGTCATCTTTTTGCTGAGCCATATGGGTAATTTCCAACCTCTGGAACCTATTTGGAACCTAGAAAAAGGTGACCTTAATGGCTAAAACAACCGCTAGCTTGACGACCCGTACATTGGATCGCTTGACCAAAACATTGCCTGATGGCCACGAGGTGTGGGATACCGCTTTAGGTGGTTACCACGTCCGATCAGGTAAGCGTGGCCTTGCCTGTCGACTGTCTTACTACAACACGCTCGGTCAACGTCGTGTGCTGACGCTTGGCCGCTATGGTGAGATTACCGCGGAAGAAGCCCGCCAGCTGGCAAAGGAAGCATTGGCTAACATTGCTCAGGGTAAAGATCCCCGTGCCGTTGCTGAGCAGGCTAAATTCGATCATCAACTCCAAGCACAGCAAACGATTCTTTCTTATCTAGACGGCCCCTACAAAGCTTATCAAAGCCGTAAGAAAGGCGGACAAGCTACGTTGAACCGTCTGCGTAAAGCCTTTGCTGACTGGCTTGATAGGCCTATGGGGAGCATTACACGTGCGGATGTTGAGCGTTGGCAGGCAGCGCAAGAGGCCATGAAGACTTCTAGGCCCAATAGTAAAGCACCTAACAAACCACGTGCCTTCTCTACCATGAAGCGTGACTTTGGAGCGCTACATACCTTGCTAGCTCATGCCGCTGAGCGAAAAGTCATTCCTACCAATCCAATCAAAGGTATTAAGCTGCAGAAGCCAGCTATGACAGAAGAGGAGCTAGCGTCCGTGGGTAATGAGCGGCGCTACCTTGAGCCAGAAGAAGTACAGGCACTTTTCCTAGGGTTGGAGTTGTATCAAGAGGAGAAGCGGAAGCAGCGACGTAACAGTCGAACGCACGGTAAGGCCTTTCTTCCAGACCTAGATCTGCTGGCCTACGTCGATCACGTGAAGCCGTGGATTCTGTTCATGTATTACACAGGCTTTCGTCCAGGAGACATTGCAGGACTCCGCTGGGAGCACGTCAATTTACCCTTCAAAACTGTCCGAAAAACCATCGAAAAGACAGCACACCATCACCCTGAACCACAGACCTTCCCGTTATCGAGCTCAGTTGTTGAGGTGCTGACGACTTGGCACAAGCAGCAAGGAAAGCCTAAAACAGGGCTGGTATTCCCTAACCCCTTAACAGGAAAGCGCTTTGATAGAACAGCGATGCAAAAGCCATGGTCGAAGGTCAGAGCGTTCGCCAAGCTACCTGACGACTTGGTGCTCTATACCCTTCGCCACAATTTTGCATCGCAGCTGGTCATGGCTGGAGCCGACCTGCTAGCGGTCTCTAAGTTGATGGCACACAGTGATATCCAGACGACGATCCAACACTATGCTCACCTCAGGCCCGACCATACCCGCGACATTGTGGAAGCGTTTGCATTGAATGTTGGTGAGCTAACAAGCCAGATCGAGCATCTTATTGATGCGGTAGTTACTGAACCAAAAAAGATAAATATAAATTAGTAGTTAATCGTACCCTCTGGATGCCAGCGCTTTGGTAATATCCCCGTACTGTACTTGCTAGTCTCTACCAAGAAATAAGGGAAAAATCATGTCTACGCTTTACGATCTTCTCGAAAAATATCAGGATCATGCTGTTTCTTCGCGAGAAAAAGGCACCTACTTCGAGAATCTCGTTAAAGCCTATTTTGAGAATGATGATGTCCAATCCCGGTTTTATGACAAAGTTTGGCATTACGCTGACTGGGTAGACGAGCAGGGCGTTGGGTCTACCCGGCAAGACCGAGGTATTGATCTAGTCGCAAGACTGGCAGGCACAGTCGATCAGTTCTGTGCCATTCAATGTAAGTTCTACTCAAAAAATCACCGCCTGCAGCGTATCGACATAGACTCATTTTTTGCCGATTCAAACCGAAAGCCTTTTGTCCGCCGTATTCTCATCGACACAACAGAGGTACCGCTAGGTAAAAACGCTCAGGCGCTGTTTGAGGATTCAGACCAATATCTCGAAAGCTTACGTATTGATTTGAACGCGCTAGCGAATAGCCGGATTGATTGGGATCTTTTTGTCTGTAAAGGCGAAGTCGTTCTGCAGAATAAAAAGACACTACGTCCACATCAGCGCGAAGCTTTAGAAGCTGTGCAGTCTGGATTGAAAAATGCTGATCGTGGCAAGCTCATTATGGCGTGCGGTACTGGTAAAACCTTTACCGCCTTGAAAATTGCCGAGGCAATGGCCGGTGCAGGTAAGCGTGTACTCTTCATGGTGCCTTCACTTGCCTTGATGCAACAAACGGTTACTGAATGGAGTAACGACACTACTACGCCTATTCGTGCTTTTGCGGCTTGCTCCGATGCTCAAGTGGGTAAGCGCAAAATTGCCGAAGACGTTGCAGAACTTCAGCAACACGACCTCGCTTTCCCAGCAACAACAGACTCCTCACGTCTAGCTAAAGTTGCTACACCAGAAGACCATGACGCTATGACAGTGGTCTTTTCTACTTATCAATCCATCCAGGTAATTTCAGACGCTCAAAAGCAGCACGGTCTACCCGAGTTTGATCTGATCATTTGTGATGAAGCACACCGTACCACGGGCGTTACCTTAGCGGGTAAAGACGAATCAAATTTTGTACGTATCCACGATAATCATCATGTAGAAAGTAAGAAGCGTCTCTACATGACGGCTACACCCCGTATCTACGGCGAGAAGGCGCAGACTAAAGCAGGTGAAGCGGGAGCCGAACTCTGCTCAATGGATGATACCTCCAAATTTGGTCAGATACTTTTCCATCGTGGGTTTTCCTGGGCGGTCGAGAATGATCTTCTGACTGATTACAAGGTAATCGTGCTGGCAATGGATGAAGGTTTGGTCAGTCGAGGGGTCCAGAAAGCCCTATCTGCTGGTGATAATGAGCTTCAACTTGATGATGCCAGCCGAATCGTTGGCTGTTATAAGGCTCTCACCAAAGCCAGCCTACAGAATGACCTCAGTTTTGACGCACAGCCTATGCGGCGAGCGCTTGCCTTCTGTCGTGATATTCAAAGTTCTAAGCTTATTGAAAACCAGTTCTCTGAAGTGGTAGGTGAGTATCTTGATACGGTCGATGAAGACGACGAAAGCCCGCGGTTGAACTGTCAAATTCGCCATGTTGATGGAACCTATAATGCTAAGTCACGCAGTCAGCTCTTGGAATGGATCAAAGCAGAAACTGATCAGGACGAGTGCCGCATCCTGACCAATGCTCGCTGCTTGTCTGAAGGTGTCGATGTTCCTGCGCTTGATGCCATTATGTTCCTGCATCCGCGTAAGAGTCAGATAGATGTTGTCCAGTCTGTAGGGCGAGTTATGCGGCGAGCCGAAGGAAAGAACCTAGGGTATGTCATCTTACCAATTGGGGTTCCGTCAGGTACTACTCCCGAACAAGCCCTTAACGACAACGAAAAATACAAAGTCGTCTGGCAAATTCTTAATGCTTTGCGTGCCCATGATGAACGCTTTGATGCCACCATCAATAAAGCGGATCTAGGTGAAGACATCAGCAAGACCATCGAGATTATTGGTGTACATAGCGAGGAGTTAAACGCACTCACTGCTGAAGTGAACGACTTGCCTAGCCGTGATGGAAAAAACAATACCAATAGCAATATTGGGGGGCACGGAAATGGTGATAACAGTGACCAGGATGATCAGAGTGATCCAACTCTTGGGGCGGGTGTGCAGCAAGGTTTCAGCTTTAACGAAGAAATCAGTGCGGCTATCCTCGCTAAAATCGTTAAGAAGTGTGGTACCCGTGACTACTGGGAAGACTGGGCCAAAGACATTGCCAAGATTGCTACTAGGCATATCGAACGTATCAAAGCGACGCTTGACACTCAGCTGCGCGTGCGAGCAACGTTTGATTCTTTCCTAAAAGAACTACGTGATGATCTCAATGACAGCATCAGTGAAGATGATGCTATTGAGATGCTGGCTCAACACCTCATCACACGGCCAGTGTTTGAAGCTCTCTTTGAAGGCAACAAATTTACACAACAGAACCCCGTGTCTTGTGCCATCCAGAAAGTACTAGATGCCTTAGATGAGCACAACATCGAAAAAGAATCTCAGTCACTTGAAAAGTTTTACGATAGCGTGAAACGGCGTGCTGCGGGTATTGAGACAGCTCATGGCAAACAACAGCTAGTCGTGCAACTTTATGATAAGTTTTTCAAAAGCGCGTTCCCTCGTATACAGAAAAGTTTAGGTATCGTCTATACACCAGTCGAGGTGGTGGACTTCATCATTCATTCGGTTAATGACGTTCTTCAGGATCAGTTTGGCCAGACGTTAGGTAGTAAAGGCGTTCACATTATTGACCCCTTTACGGGGACAGGAACGTTTATTACCCGATTGTTGCAGTCAGGGCTAATCAAACCAGAAGAGCTAGCCTACAAGTATCAGAATGAAATTCATGCCAATGAAATTGTCTTGCTTGCCTATTACATAGCAGCTATTAACATCGAAGCTGTCTACCATGATATGAGCGGGGCTGAGTACACACCTTTTGAAGGTATTTGCTTAACTGATACTTTCCAGATGTATGAAAAAGATGATTTGGTTTCAGGTTTGTTGGCAGATAACTCAGGTCGTCGAACTCGGCAAAAAGAGCTCGATATCCGTGTCATCATGGGCAACCCGCCATATTCTTCAGGACAAAAAAATGAGCATGATAATGCCAAGAATGTGAAGTACCCTCATTTAGACAACCGCATTAGGCATACTTATGCAGAGTACTCACAAGCTGGTCTATACCAAAATCTTTACGATAGCTATATCCGGGCTTTTCGTTGGGCAAGTGATAGGTTAGGTGATGCAGGTGTAATGGCCTTTGTGTCAGGCAGTGCTTGGATAGAGCGTTCATTTGCTGATGGGATGCGTAAGTGCTTGGCAGACGAGTTTAGTAGCCTCTATGTATTCCATTTGCGTGGTGATGTCCGTAAAAATATGCTTTCTGGTGGTGTTTCTGGCGAAGGGCAAAACATCTTCGGTGCTGGAAGCATGACGGGGATTTCTGTTGCTGTATTAGTTAAGAATACTCATGCTCAAGAAACTGGCCAAATATATTTTTATGATATTGGAAAAGACCTTACCACTGCTCAGAAACTAAAAAGAATTCATAGCTTACGATCAGTTGCGGGAATAACTGCTGAAGATGGGTGGGAAGAAATTGTCCCTGACGAGAACAATGACTGGATTGATCAAGTTGAAGGAAGCTATGACCAATACTTCCTTATGGGGGACAAGAAGTCGAATGAGCCCACAATTTTCGCAAACTACTCTCTTGGCGTAGTCACAAACCGTGATGCATGGTGTATTCAATCGAGCCAAGAAAAGCTGCAAGCTAATATTACCCAGCTTATTTTTAACTATAACAATGAATTAAGTCGTAAAGTGCAAGAGGGCTATTCTGGGCCTGTTGAGTCTTACGTAAATAGTGAGCCAAGTAGATTTAGTTGGACCCGTTCACTGAAATTAGATTTTTCTCGGGATAAAACTCTCAACTACAACGACGGAGAAGTGGTTCCTCTTTGCTATCGGCCTTATACGATGCAGTGGCAGTATTTTGGTCGACGCCTGAATGAAATGGTCTACCAAATGCCTCGTATTTTCCCAAATGCCGAAGCATATAACCTTGTTATTCAGGTTTCGGGAGTTGGGGCTCGTGCTGGTTTCTCTGCGTTGATGACCGACAGAATGCCGAGCCTCGATACGATCGAAAAAGGCCAATGCTTCCCGCTTTACCTTTACGAGAAGCCAGAAGACCAAGACCTATTTGCAGCTGCAGGCGGCAATAGTACTTGCCCGCACCGCCGTGATGCAATCACCGATGAAGGACTGGTTTACTTTCAAGCAGCGTACCCAGTTGAAACCATCTCTAAAGAAGACCTTTTCTATTATGTCTACGGTCTGCTGCATTCATCGGATTACCGTGAGCGTTTTCATCACAATCTAGCCAAGCAGATGCCCCGCATTCCTGCTGTGAAGCAAGCCGATGACTTCTGGGCTTTTGTAGAAGCTGGCCGAAAACTGGGTGAGCTGCACGTCAATTTTGAAGAAGTCGAGCCTTACCCTGTAGTACTCAATCTACCCAAAGGCTACACCTATGATGACCTGACACCAGAGCACTTCCGAGTCGAAAAGAAGTGGAAATTTGGTGGTACGACTAAGGACAAAGACAAGTCGACAGTGAAGTACAACCAATACATTACGATGACCGGCATACCACTGGAAGCTTATGAATATGTGGTCAACGGCAAGCCAGCACTAGAGTGGGTAATGGAGCGTCAGGTAGTTAAGACGGACAAGAAAAGCGGCATCGTCAATGATGCCAACGACTATGCGATCGAAACCATGAATGATCCGGCCTATCCACTCAAACTATTTCAGAGGGTGGTCACCGTCAGTCTGGAAACCATGAGGATCGTACGGGGGTTACCAACCTTAGACATCGATTGATGTCGGTAGCTATAGCATCAAGGTACGATAGTGTCATTTGACAACGGTACGGGATTTACGCCTGTGACTTCGATTGTGTCCAGAGCTACGAGGTAACGACATGGATAGTTGGCATAGCCTAGCCATGAAGTATGGCGATAATAAAATGTTTAAGCTTATGTTTGAGTGTTTTCAAATGACTAGCTTGGCGGAGCACACGTATTTTTTGATGGGGCTTCATGGGGTCAAAGGCAGCGCTAATGGTATGTCCATGGCGCTGTTACTGAAGATTGCGCGTGAGCGTAACTCAGATGATGTCTTTATAGAGTGGGCCAATGAGTTCACGCCGTATAAGTATTCATCCAAAAAGAATCGTTTTGTAAATAAAAATGGCGGTAGCTGGCAGTTAAATGATGCTTTCAATAATCCTCATCTGTGCAACACGGAATTCTTGCTGGCTGAGGTGGAGAAGTTTTCAAAACAGGAGCGTTTAAGCGAGCCTTTGGATCTGGGTCAATTTTTTGATCATGTACTGGCAGAAATTCAACGCCTAGATCAAACCATTGATGAAAGGCTAAAAGCTAACTGCGCTAGAAAGGGTAAGAAATTCCCAGTTGAGTTTGCCACCCAAGCCGTCGAGTCAGCTCAGGATAGTGATCAGTCATTAGATAAGCATGCCTCTTTCGCTGAGCAACAACGCTTGATTAAGCAGTACCTCTCTCGTAACCCATTGCCTGATAGTGTTGGGCCTATGGGACTTCCTCAAAGCAAATATCGTTATGGAACTTATGGGCTTGGCTCCATGGAGTATGATGCATGGAGCCGTTCATAGCTAATTTTTGAATTGTCATTTTAAACAGACACACAGAATGGTTGATTTCTATGTCCCAAGGATGGATGGTCAGGGCTGGTGAAGGTGGTCGGCTGTTTGATTTATTTGAGTCACGCAGCTGTGTAGCCGTTGGATGGAACGCTCTTGGTGATCTCCAAAGATATGGTTCTATTGCCAAATTGAGGCAGGCATACATCGAGCATCACGGAAATGCCAAGCCAGGTAGAACAGGCAATGCAGTGGCTATGATCCATAAGTTTTGTGATGTCATTCAACAAGGCGACACCATCATCACCTACAGTCCAGAGCTGAGAGAGTATTTAGTAGGTACAGACCAAGGACAATACGAGTTTTTGTCTACCGATAACCAGGTGGAGGACTATGCGCAAATCCGACGGGTGAAGTGGGAGGGCAAAGTGTCGCGTGATGTCTTAACTCAATCCACACGTAATTCGCTTGGTTCCACCCTCGCTCTCTTCAGTTTATCGGATCCGATCATCAATGAGATGCGAGCAGCTCTAGAGGGTAAGCAGCCTGTGCTTGCTCAAGAGCCAGAAGAGGTAGAGGCAGACCTGGTTCAGCTGAGTGAACATATCCGTGCCCAAAGCCATGAGCTGATCAAAGACCGGATCTTGCAGCTCACACCTGAGGATATGGAGCATTTTTTTGCTGCCATCCTGCGAGCCATGGGATACCGCACTAAAGTGTCACCGCGTGGCCCTGATAGGGGGGTGGACGTGGAAGCCTCTCCTGATGGCTTAGGCCTCACAAAGCCGCATATTAAAGTAGAAATTAAGCACCGGAATGGCAGCATAGGCTCTACAGTGCTTCGTAGTTTCATCACCGTGGTCAGAAGTGGTCAGAACGGAATCTTCGTTAGCACGGGTGGTTTTACCCGTGAAGCCAGGTATGAAGCAGACAGGGCACCTAACCCGATTACTTTGGTAGACCTTGATGACTTGGCCAACCTGGCTGTTGAGAATTATCCAAGTTTCGATACCGAGGGACGAGCCTTGCTTCCGCTGATGCAGATGTATTGGCCGGCGGACTAGCTTCGTTGTTAGTGCTTACCTATGGAGATGTCCCATGAAATTCTGGGTTGGTGTCACCGATAACCGATGGTTTGCCAACCTACAGCATGGTGGGTTGGACGAAGTTAATTTTTGGCAGCCAAGTGCAACGCCATTATTTAAGCGGCCCCCAGTGGGGATGCCGTTTCTGTTTAAATTGAAGCGGCCCTATAACCATATCGCGGGTGGAGGCTTTTATGTCACAACATCAGTCCTTCCCCTGCACCTAGCGTGGGAGGTGTTTGGTGAGAAGAACGGAGCCAGTTCACTAGCTGAGTTCAGCAAGATGGTTGGGGCGTTAAGAGGGCATGACCTGTCTAGGGATGTTGGATGTACCGTGCTCGCCAATCCCTTTTTCTTTCCTCAAAATCAATGGCTGGAGAAGCCTCCAGAGTGGTCACCTAATATCGTGCGTGGTAAGCACTACGATACAGGTGAATTTAGCGGCGCTTTCATTTGGCGACACTTTCGTGAAGTTATGGAGGCCCAGGCCAAAGAGGATAGCCTTCAGGGGGATGCTGAAATTCTTGGTGGCTATGGAGAAGAAAGTACATATCAGCCACGCATCGGCCAGTCTTCTTTTCGTGTAATGGTCACCGATGCTTACCGACGACGTTGTGCGATGACGGGTGAAAATACCTTAGTGACACTAGAGGCAGCGCACATTAAGCCATTTGCCCAAGAAAAAAAGCACGACGTGCGGAATGGGCTACTACTCCGAGCCGATTTTCATCGCCTCTTTGATACGGGGTTAGTAGGCATAGATCCTGACTACAAAATTCGCATCAGCCCTAAAATCCACGAGCTGTATTTTAACGGCAAAGCCTACTATCGACTGGATGGTAAAGAGCTGACCGTACTTCCACATGAGGCTGAACTGAAGCCAGATCGTGAAAAGCTGGATTGGCATATGCAGCACTGCTTCCAGGCTTCATAGCTCTACTGTTCATCAAGCCAAGTGATGAACCAAGCATTTATAAATTTAGGGATAGCTTGTGAGATTTTTATTCTGTGCCCTCGCCGTAGCCCTGATGCTTCCTTCAGCAGCATTCGCAAACATAATTATTGGTAGTTGGAATATCCAGAACCTTGGCTGGGACAACAACAAACGCTATGACAAGGTCGCTCATATAGCCAATCACTTTGACGTACTAGCGATCCAGGAATTAATGAACGAGGAAGCTTTGGAGCGTCTTGAGGCTGAATTAGAAGCTGCTAGTGATGAAAGCTGGTCGAGCATGGCCAGCCACGCGCTTGGTCGCTCCACTTATAGAGAACACTATGGGTTTGTGTGGCGTGACTCTGCCGTATCCTATGACTCCGGTGCAGTAGTGTATATCGACACTCGAGATGTGTTTGCTCGGGAGCCGTTTTCTGCCCAATTCCGCAGTGATAGAACAGGCCAGCAGTTTGCCCTTGCTAACGTACATATTACCTACGGTCGAAGCATTGGTGACCGTTTACCGGAAATTGAAGCACTTGCAAGCTATTGGCAGTGGTTGGAAGAGGTATACCCAGATACGCCGCGCTTACTTGTTGGTGATTTCAATCTCAGGCCTTCCCACAATGGCTGGGAGCCGCTGAAGACACTTGGTGCTATACCTGCGATTACTGCCGGAGCCACAACACTGGGTACATCCGAAGGTGTGTGGAGTAACCTCTATGACAACTTTTGGAAATCCCCAGGACAGTTAAATATTACGAGTCGTGGAATTGTTCAGTTTCCTGAGTTGCTAGAAGCAGATCATGTGACGGCCCGAAGCATTGTGTCGGATCACGCTCCTGTCTGGTTGGCATTGGGCACAGCTGAATTACAGCTGTCCTCTTTTCTGGGAGCTGCTTATGAAGCAGCTAATGACCCGACCTATTGCATTGACCTTAATGAAGCCACTGCTGAACAACTAGCCGAGTTGCCAAATGTTGGTTCAGTAAGAGCCGAACACATTATTGAGATGCGGCCTTGGACAAATGCAGATGAGCTTTCGCAGGTAAGTGGGCTAGGTGTGGCTAGCGTAGAAACTATTAAAAACAGCGGGCTGGTTTGCCCCTAAAAGAAAGGAGCAAGGGAATGAAGTACTGGATCACCACTGCAGCGTTAGCAAGTGCTTCGCTTATTGCCGTGCCGATAGCGGTGGCCAATGATGATACTCGTCTATTCCAGGACTGGCATTACGGCCAGCATATCGATGAGTTTCCTCGGAGCCAGGGGTACTACGACTGTACGTCTGATCTAGGGGAGTATGCGTTATGCCACGATGACATTACCTTTCTGCAGCGCTCCTTTCAGGGGCAGCTCATGTTTAATGACGACGACACGCTGATGTACACCAGCGTTGTGGCAGATTATAGCGATGACTTGTATGCCACACTTATAGGTGCGCTTGTACGTAGTTTTGGGTTGGTATTCGCTGAGGGAAGTACTGGAACGTTTGATCTTGTGGCACATGCTCGGAATGGCACTTATCACGATGAAGCCAGCTTATTATCAGATATTGCGGCTTTCGAAAGGGAGCAGCTGAGGTCGGGATACTTTGGTGCGTCATTAGTCGAGCAAGAATATCTTGATAGTATGCGGGACTACTCTAATGCCGAAGAGTTTTTAGTAGGCATGCCATCAGATGCACGTGCAGTTGATGTATATGTGTACGAGGATGAGTATTGGGGGCCTACTCTGTCAGCCTCTTTTTTCCTTCCAGGTCAGCATCTTAATCGGCTTAAAGATAAAGCAGGCCAAGCGCCGATAGAAGACTTCTAACGACAAGCCTTGCACATTTGGCTCTCTATAAAGATACTGTTTTTCTATACAGTAATTATGGAGGGCCATACTCATGTCACTTACTGCCTCATTTGTCGGAAAAGCCGATCCTCTGGCTGGTTTCCAGCCACTTCCTATGTTCACGAGCGCTGTTAGGGCTGGCTTTCCTTCGCCTGCTGATGATCACCTCGATACAGAGCTAGACCTGCACAGCTATGTAGTGAAGCGCCCAGCAGCTACTTACTTCGTGCGTGCCGAGGGCGACTCTATGATTGGTGACGGTATTCATCATGGTGATTTGCTTGTCGTGGATAGAAGTCTGGAAGCCCTGCCAGGTCGTATTATCGTCATCGCTGTAGATGGTGAACTCACCGTCAAAAAGCTAGATCGAATTGGCCAACGCACCTACCTCAAAGCCAGTAATCCTGCCTACAAGCCTATTCCCTTGGATGGTCGTGAATCTCATGTATGGGGCGTCGTTACAGATGTAATTCATAACGTGTTGAGGTCATTACCGTGATAGCGCTGGTGGACTGCAATAACTTCTATGTTAGCTGTGAAAGGGCTTTCAATCCTCGATTAGAAGGCCAGCCAGTCGGTGTGCTATCGAACAATGATGGATGTGTTGTCGCTCGCTCTAATGAGCTAAAAGCCCTGGGAGTTAAAATGGGCACGCCTATGCACCTGTTGCCTCCCCAAATACGTCGGCAAACGGTTCTGCTTTCTAGTAACTATGCCCTGTATGGTGATATGTCTAGGCGCATCAATGAGGTCCTTGCGGAGTTCTCTCCCCATGTTGAGGTGTACTCCATTGATGAAAGTTTTGTCGGCTTCCAAGGATTTGAACCAGGAACACTAGAGGAGAGAGGTCAGCTGTTACGCCAAACCGTACGGCAATGGACCGGCATTCCGGTATCTGTTGGATTTGCACCGACCAGGGTGCTTGCCAAAGTAGCGAACCATGCTGCGAAGAAGAACGATGCTTTTCGGGGTGTCTGTCTGCTAGAGGCTGACAGCCCAGTTACCATTGCCTTACTCAAGCAGCTGCCCGTGACAGAGCTTTGGGGGATTGCCCGCCGAACAGGCGAAAGGTTACAGGTCATGGGGATAGAAACTGCTTGGCAGTTACGAGAGGCAGACCCTAAACACATCCGTCGACGCTTCTCTGTGGTTCAAGAGCGTATTGTATGGGAGCTACGTGGTCAGCCAGCTATTCACTTGGACGATATGAGTGAGCCCAAACAACAAATCATGGTATCTCGTTCATTTGGCCGGTTGACCAGTAGCCCTCACGATCTGCGTGAAGCGTTAAGGCAGCATGCCTGCCGAGCAGGAGAAAAGCTTCGCAAGCAAGCCAGTGTCACCAGTGCTGTGATGGTATTTGTTCGCACCAATCCCTTCCGTGAAGACCTTCCCCAATATCGGAACCGTGTAGTTATTACCCTGGATCGACCTACTGATGACAGCCGTGAACTGGTCGCCGCATCCACACAAGGGCTACGCAAACTCTGGCGTAAAGGATATAGCTACCATAAGGCAGGCTTGATGTTGCTGGATTTATCTCCCAAAGCAAACCGACAGCTCTCCCTAGCAGAAACACCTCAGACAGAAGCAGATGCTCAACGTAGTGAACGGCTGATGGCAACGGTAGATAAGCTGAACAGAGAGCTGGGTAGGGGAACGATACAGTTGGGCTTATCTAGGCAAGGTAATGCCTGGACGCTACGCAGTGAAAGAAGAACGCCGCGTTATACCACCCAGTGGAAAGAGCTATTGAGTGTTCGGTGAGGGAGTCGAAAGTGGTTGTGGGCCTATTCAACATAGACCCACAAACCGATGTAGAACTCTCTGGTAAATCCGAGCTCCACAGCGTTATCAAATGCTAACGATTCGTCATGGTGCCAGGGTTAGTCTCTTTGACAAAGTACTCTCCCTCTAGCTCATTCAGCAGAGACAGCGTATTACGTGCCATTACTAGGCCCATCTTAGCATGCTGACGGATGAATACCGTTTCACCTGGTGCAACGTCTACATCAATCGATGCCCAGTTTTCAGCTTTGGAATAAACCGTATGCTGGCCTGGCTCAACAGGGAAATAGATATGCTGGCTACCGCGCGTGTGGCCAACCTCAGACGCATCCTCTTGGTTATTCAGAAACACATTAAAGCGAACCAAGGTGCCTGTTATTTCAGGACGTACCACATACACCATGCCTTCATCAGCAGAGGGTTGCTGCGGCAGTTCAAAGCCCTGCAGTTCTGCCTGCATATTGCTTGAGGAGGGTGCTTTGGCAGCACAGCCGGTGATCAAGGCCATAGCGACTAACGCCAGAACCAGTTTTCCCATTCCCTGCAGTTTCATGTATCCCACCTTTGTCATCCCTTGAGCGAGAGTGATCTCGCTAATTCATTTTGTATTAGCCATAAAAGGCTTCGAGTGCTCAGATACTGGAGCCCTTGGCCCATGATATCGGGCAATGTTATGTTAACTGTATTTAGCCAAATGTCATCCCGAGATTAGGTTTAATTGATATAGGGCAGCAAGCTAAGTAGTGGGGGTTGTTGGAAACCAAGCGCAGGATCAGTAAAGAGAGCCCCTGACCATAATTCTCACGGTGCTTTTGTAGAGATTATTGGCTCATGGTGGTACCTACTTATTTATCTATGCCTCGGTAGTGACAGGGGCTTGAAGTCAAGGAATAAGAATGAAGCCAGGAATCTTACTTGTAGCAGGCGCCATGATGGGGTTGGCAGGTTGCACATCTAACATCCAGCATGGAAGTGGTGATGTGCAATCAACGGTGGCGGGGGAGGCTTATACCCTCAACTTGGAAATGGATCAGCAGATCATTCCCGGAGTTTTACTCAACGACATCAGGTATGACGTATCTCTCTACGTAAATGGTGTTCGTACTGTACGTGGCCCTTTACATAAAGATGGCTCTGGTAGCCTTCAAGGCAGTTATGAGGGACAACCAGTAGAGCTGGATTGCCTCAAACCACATGCCTTCACCAACATTCGGTGCGATGTACATATTTCGGGCAGGAAAGTTGAGACACTGACCTTCAAACCAGGCGCCCGGTGATAAACCGCTGATCTTAGCCAACAACGCCAAAACCACGGGTATGTCATCCATAATCGTGACAAATTGGGTTACCCTAAGTATTCAATTTGTCACCCAAACCAGTGACAACCATGATCTTACTCGTGGTTATTTCCACTGTTCTTAGGTGGGCTCTGCCTGTCCACGACATAAAGCTGGTATCGGCTTTCTGCTCTAGTTCGATACCAGCCAATAGCAGCCCCAGCAGTTATCGGTAAGCGCCACCACCATACTGATTTAGGCTACCTCTATCGAGATCTACCCTGGGATCATGTTCGTCACGTAGCTGGGCTGCTGGATCTACACCATAAAGAATTCTGTCTGTTGGGCTGCTTAGATCGTATTGGTAGCTAGTTCCCGAGCTACTACGATATCCAGGTGATTCATTCTGATAGGCGTCACTGTCGGAATTATCCCCCCATCCGCTATTTTCTTCCTGCCCAAAAGTAACAGTGGGCTCCACTGGTTCCCACGCAGATACATCCAAAGCCAATGAAACTAACAACAACGCTGAAGCTGCAGTCACTTTCTTCACTATTTCAATCCTATGAAACTACACGTTCATGTGTGCTGGCTCATACGTCCCTTGGGTACTAATGGTGTGACGTACTCGTCTGCTTCCTTAGGCATCCAAATGCCTAAGGAAATATAGCGCCGTCCTTGGTGCTTGTATGTAGAGACTTTCTTCTAGGTGCCTGAGTTATTTTTGCAAATAATCCAGCAGCTCTAGCAGCGTCATAGCCTTGATTTGATTGACCGTATCATGTGACTGTAAGACTTCACCCCCCAATTCGGTAATTAGGTACTCAAGCAAATCCTGATGGTACATTTGTTGCTCAAGGCTTCTCCAGCTACCAAACATTTCTGTAGGTATGTGTAATTGGCTACTTTTTGTTTGAGGAATGAATGTAGAGCAGAATATTTCACTAGCGGGATCAAGTCCCTCCTTTGCACAAGTTTTGTGAAAACCCATATTCATGCTTCTGGGGCGATGCAGCAGACGTACGCGCCCCTTCAAGTTCTCCATATTCGCAAAATAGTTGACCGTAGGAATCTCCATTCTTGAACCGAAGTCTGCTGGTATCAATAAAATATCAGGCTCAAAAATTTCCAAGAAAGTACTGCTTTTCCCTGCTAGGGCGTCCTTTGCCGCGCCTGAGTGGATATCAATAATGTGGATCTCATTATCATCGGGCTTATTGTCCAGAAGCTCTTGGAATGTGACTAGGTAGGTATCCAGGCCAATCCGCCTCCGGATTTCTTTGATGTATTGCCCGGATGAATCAGCCTCTGGGATCAAGTGATAGGTCTTCATCTTGAAATCAAGCTGCGCCACGACGGCCAGGTTGAGCGCTACGGTTGAGGTGCCTACTCCCCCTTTGGAACTGGTTACACCAATTACAATTGAGCGCTTCTTTGGCCATTGAATGATAGGGCGAGGGGAGGCCAGTGCTTTGGTTCTTAGGAGTTCTTCCAGCCAGGCCAACACCGAAGGCTCAACGGCATTTGTTCCAGATAACCAGCGGCTGACAGTCTCAGGCGCTGTTACTCGGCCATCATCACGATAGGTAGATATCCGGCGTGCCAGCGCTACACCTGAGAGGTCAAGAGCTTGCATGGCTTTTCGCAGCAGGAGGGAATTGGACATGAATTGATACTCTGTCATTTTTCATTAAATGAGAATTGATGAAAACGCAATTTTAGTCAAGGCTTGCTAAGCCATAACCAGGAATCGCCAAGCTCTCGAGATAAAGCCCTAATAGGCTAAACTTGATATTTTGAGCTGGTGTTTTATTTTTTAAGTTTTTGTTTTTATTGACTATTTAGTAATCATGGCTAGAGAAGGTACACCAGAATTGTCCGCTAGTATTAGCAACAACAGCTGAAATCCCAGACCCATCGAAAATTCTCCTCAGGCATCAGCCAGCTGCTGCTTCAATATCTTCGGATAATGAACATCTAATCTAAGCAAACACATGCCACCACTACGCATGTCCAGGTGCTCATCTCTCAAAACCAATGTACCCGGCTGGAGACTCAACCACATCTGTTATGTAATTAGGGATGAAGTTAATTCACGGTATATCGTGGTATAGGAGATATTTTTCAGGCTTACATGCCGAGCCGACAAAATAGGATCATTTATTCTTTATCTTTTACGTTGCCATCACCCGTAGCCACCTACCGCCTGGCGTCGCGTTCGCTGCGCTCACGCTCCTAGGCTAGGTGGCCCCGGGTATGGCACCGAAATAAAAT
>NZ_JAMZBE010000060.1:0-20909 GCF_024158645.1 Halomonas sp. 707B3 | reverse complement strand
TCACCCAAGAAGCAAGCTTCTCTGTGCTACCGCTCGACTTGCATGTGTTAGGCCTGCCGCCAGCGTTCAATCTGAGCCATGATCAAACTCTTCAGTTTACAATCATTGTGATCCTTACGTGTCACTCGAAAGCGACAAAAGCGGATCAAACTTGGCTCAAGGTTCAAACGAATTTGAAAGATGCGAACATCTTTCTTGTGCGCTTGCCTTGATAATTGGTGATTTATCACCCTCATCGGCAAGCGCCCACATGAATTACCTGATCAAATTGTTAAAGAGCTTTTCGAAGGGCGTCGCCGTTCGATGTGGGGCGTATTTTACGCATTTAAATCAGCGCGTCAACACCTTTTTTCGCATTAGTTCTCTGACCGAGAAAGCCTCACATAAAGACTTAACATTTGACCCAGCGCAACCTTCCAGAATCGGCCCTTTTTTAAGCTAATACTCACGTCACACCACCGCTAATTGTCGGCGTGTCGTTAAAAAAGAGCCAGATGAGAGAGGGAACTATGCGTAACAAACATGAAGTGATTTCAGCGCTCGGCGCCACTCTATTGCTTTCTGCTAGCGCAGCGCAGGCAAGCGATGGTCTAGATGAGTATCGCCAGAGGTTTGAGCCTTTGCCACACCTACCACCATTACCTGCCACTAACTCCCAGACAGAGGAAAAAGTTGAGCTGGGTAATATGCTGTTCTTTGAACCGCGCATTTCCGCTAGCGGGGTTATTAGCTGTGCCACCTGTCATAACCCAGCGTTGGGATGGTCAGACCGCATACCTCGCGCCGTTGGCCATAACGGCCAAGTTGGCGAGCGCAATACGCCAACTGTACTCAACAGTGGATTTTTAGAAGCACAGTTTTGGGACGGCAGAGAACCCAACCTTGAAGCACAAGCGTTAGGACCCATCCAGGCAGACGTTGAGATGGCGATGCAGCTAGAGCATGCTTTGGAGCGCCTAGCTGAATTTGAACGGTACCAAGATAAATTTTCAGCCGCATACCCTGATCAAGAAGACCCGATCAACGCTGATAATTTAGGACAGGCATTAGCCGCTTTCCAGCGAACGCTCAATACCCCGGATGCGCCCTTTGATCGCTATTTAAGAGGGGACATGGACGCGATTAGCGAACAAGCGAAAAACGGCATGGTAGCTTTTGTTGATAATGGCTGCATTGCCTGCCACCGCGGACCAAACTTTACCGACAGTCAGTTTTATGCCATTCAGGTACCAGGCTCGAAAGATTTAGGGCGCTATGTAGTAACGGGCGAAGAGAGTGACCAGTATCGCTTCCGGACGCCGACACTACGTAATGTGGCAGCCACTTACCCTTATATGAACAATGGCGCAACGCCTACGCTTGAGGAAGCCATCTCGGTTATGGGCAAAGAGATGCTAGGCCGTGAATTTGATGAAAGCACGGTCAACGAAATTGCAGCATTTCTCAACACCCTAACGGGAGAAATGCCAGCATTCGAGGTACCTGCCCTGCCCTAAGACAAACACCGCCGACATGTCATCGGCGGTGTTTGATCAAAAATCCGTCAGGCGTTTAAATAACTCCTGGCGTCGACCTTCACTGACAAAAGCCTCTTCAATAGCATGCTGGTTCAGCAAACGAAAGGTATCAGCCTCCCAACCAAATGCCTGGGCACAGGCAATATGATTCTCTAACAGCCCACCTCCAAAGTAGGCAGGATCATCAGAGCTAATTGTCACCTTTAACCCCTCTGACAAGAGCTGGGGCAAAGGATGATCACTCAATTGGTCGACTACTTTTAAACTGACATTTGATAGCGGGCACACGGTTAACACGGTTTGATGGTCACGAAGACGTTTAACGACTTCATCACTTTCCAGGCAACGCACACCATGATCAATACGCTGTACATCAAGGAGATCTAAGGCTTCAGTAATGTACTCTGCTGGGCCTTCTTCTCCGGCATGAGCGACACGTACTAAGCCAAGCTCTTTAGCACGCACAAAGAGCTTCTGGAACTTAGCAGGCGGATTATCTCGTTCCGCACTATCCAGCCCAATGGCATCTAGGAACTTCCAATAGGGAGCTGCTTGTTCGAGCACATGTAGCGCTTCTTCAGCGGGGCGGTCCCGCAGAAACGCCATGATCATGCCAACTGTTAAATCAATCGACGCTTCAGCTTCGTCTTTGGCACGCAACAGGCCTGCCATCACTACTTCCAAAGGAACGCCACGCTGAAGGTGCGCTTGAGGGTCAAAGTGCATATCAATATGCAAAACCCCTTCACTCCTTGCGCGCTTGAAGTAATCCATCGCAAGGTCATAGAAGTCCTGCTCCGTGCGCAGCACATTCATGCCTTGATAATAAAGATTTAGAAAGCCTTGAAGGTCTTCAAAATCATAAGCTGCCTTGGCTTCCTCAACAGATGAGTAAGGAAGGTCAATGCCATTACGGGCAGCAAGAGCAAACATCAGCTCTGGCTCTAACGAGCCTTCAATATGCAAGTGGAGCTCGACTTTGGGAAGTTGGCGTAAAAATTCATTCATACTGCACTCCTGCTTGCCGTTGAGTTAGCTTTCTACAGTAGTATCTGTAAATAACCGCCCCCCATCAAGACGCCATCTATATTCAACGCCAGGCAAAAGAGTCACGTCATCTACTTGATGAAGAAGGAAAATGGCCGTCCGGCAGCCTAACCATCGATCAAGAGCGCCAGCCAAATGCCTAGCTGTATCAGCGTCGACGCCTGCAAAAGGCTCATCTAGCAATACAACAGTAGGATTACGAAGCATCAGCCTTGCCAAGGCTACCCTTCTGGCTTGCCCACCCGAAAGTTGCTGACCTTTCTCACCCACATGGGTCAGCAACTGCTTAGGCTGCTGCTTGACCCAGCTCTCTAACGCAACCATGGATAGCACTTGCCACAACTCCTCCTCTGCTGCATCGGGCTTAGCAATACGCAGATTCGCTTCCAGCGTTCCATCAAACAGATCCGTTTGCTGAGTGAGTAGCGCAAAGTGCTCCGCACGGCTTTCTGGTGAAATATGCAAAGGTGATACCTCTGCAACACTGATAGCTCCTTGCGTCGGCGCCACTCTACCCATAATCAAACTAGCTAGTGTCGACTTACCTGCGCCAGAGACGCCGGAAATCACTGCCCGCTTTTGGGCAGGCAACATCACCTGAAGATTAACCAGCGCAGGATGGATGGCCCCTGGGTAACAATAATCAACATTATCCAGTTGAATCGCATGCCCCCCTGCCCCATCGGGAAGCTCGGCAATATCCCATGCAGAATCATTCGCTTTAAGCGCATTTAAGCGTTGCGCAGCTGCATAGCTCGACCCAAGCTTCAAAAAAGCAGCGGGGAGTAATCCCAGCACTTCGTTAATTCCCAGCACCGCAATGACGGCCATGACTAAAATTGGCCCAGAGACTTGTCCAGAGGAGAGGGCAAAACTGCCGATCCATAAGGTAGCTAGCAACAAAAGACCAGTAACCGCAGAGACGAATGCATTCCCCACGGCGGACTTCATTGCTAAACGACGCTGATTGCCAAGAGCTTTCGCCTCATGCTGTTGAACTTTTTGACGATGCCAAATGCTAGTTTGATAGCTCAACAACTCAGCTGACGCTTGAACCTGATCAAGCACCAGCCGACGCAGCTCCTCTTGATCACTTACTTGCTGATAGCTATTTGCAAAACCCAGCCAGCCATAGCCTAGCGTAACTACTGCCCAGAGAAGCGTCAGCACTACAGCAACAACAGCCCCCACCACAGGTAACCAAATGGCAATGAAAGCAGACACTATAAGAATCGTTAACAGCGCAGCAACAGGAGGAATAAGTAACCGTAAATAAAGATTATCCAGATTATCAATATCGGCGGTGAGGCGACTTAGCCATTCGCTTGCGCGCCGCTGCTTGAGAGAAGCATCGTCTAAGCGGGTCAAATCACCAAACACGCGGTAGCGCAAATCCGCTAAGAGCGTCAGTACGGTATTATGGTTGTACAAACGCTCCACATAACGCGCAATGGTTCTTAGCAGCGCAAAAAACCGGATGCCGCCGCCAGGCACATACACATCTAGCGAAGAAGGCAGCCCTGCGGTCAACGCAATACCTGCAAGAGCGCACGACACAATGAACCAGCCTGACAGGCCTAACAGAGAGAGCCCCGCCAGTAACGTTACCCAAACAAGCAATGCACCTACCAAAAAACGCTGGCGCCGGCGGAGCAACAGTTTGAGCCAGGGAAACAGATCACGATAGAGCCGCTTCATGCCGTCACCTCAATCAGGTGGCCTGAACGGCACTCAAAATGGCGATAGGCCACCGCCATAACCGCAGGATGATGCGTCGCCATGACCAGCGTGCGCCCCTCTTGTGCCCATTCAAGTAATGATTGAATGACCACACTCTCCGTTGCAGCATCCAAGCTCGCCGTGGGTTCATCTAGCAAAACAAGCCGTGCTTGGCTTAAATAGACGCGCGCTAGCGCTAACCGCTGAGCTTGACCACCTGAAAGGCCAACGCCACGCTCGCCAATGGTTGTTTCAAGCCCCTGGGGCAGACTGGCCAATAGCTCGCCTAGCCCTGCCTGCTTCAGCGCTGATGTCAGCGCCGTATCGTCAGCATTTGGAGCCGCTATGCGCAGGTTATCAGCCAGAGAACCTTGGAGAATGCAAGGGGCTTGGTCCAACCAAGCAACAGGAGCTTCAGCGTCAAAACGGCACTCGCCACGGCTAGGCGCCATGAAACCTGCCATTAGCGCCAGTAGCGATGACTTACCGCTTCCGGACTCGCCGGCAATCACCACCACATCGCCAGCCAACACGGACACATTAACGTCGCTCAGCACAGCGGCGCGCTCGGCATAGCGAATAGCTACGCCCTCTAATTCGATGAGCGCCTCTGACGACAGCGGGAAAACGGGCGATGATGGCACCCTACTGGGTTCGTTAAGAATAGTGACCACACTCTCGGCCGCGCCCAGCGCAGCGGCGCGATCGTGGTAGTGCTGAGACAGAGTTCTTAACGGTTGAAAGAATTCAGGTGCCAGCAGCAATACCGCCAGCCCGCTAAACAGCGTTAACGCTGGCGAGGGACCGTAGTCGATATAGCCCAGCAAGCCAAACCCAACATACATAGCAACCACGGCTATCGCCACGGATGCAAAAAACTCTAACACCGCCGATGATAAAAACGCTAAGCGCAGTGTCCGCATGCTGAGCCTGCGGTAGTGGTCTGTGGCATACCACACATCCTGCTGGGCAGCTCTGGTATGCCCAAACAGTTGCAGTGTCGTCATTCCGCGGACGCGATCAATAAAATGAGCAGATAGGCGAGATACCGCCATAAACTGATCTCGATTAAGGCGCTCCGCGCCCATTCCTACCAACGCCATAAACAAGGGGATCAGCGGCGCTGAGAGCAGCAGGAAGATCGCCACGAAATAATCTAGCCAGCCAACAACGCAGAGAATTAGCAGCGGCAACGCCACCACGATTCTTAATTGGGGATGAAAGCGCGCAAAGTAGCCATCCAAGGCCTCAATGTGCTCCACCGACTGAGTGGCCAACGCACCACTCTGCTGACGTGTTAGCCATACAGGACCCAGTGCCGCGATTTTATCGAGTAACGCTTGCCTGGCATATTGCCGAATACGCAGACTTGCTTGAGCGCTACAAGACTCTTGCAGCGCTTGGAAAAGTGAACGCAGAAGAACAACGGCCGCTAGGCCAATAAATACTGGGACAAGTGACGAGGGGGAGCGACCTGTAATCACTAATTGATCAATTAACCAGGCTAGGCCCACCACTAAAATAACGGTTTGCCCGCCTGATAACACTCCCCAAACTGCCGCCCACATAAGCTTACGCTGCTCGCGTTTTGCGAGCTGAACAAGCCAGTGGCGCGGCGTTATGGCCACCATCGTCTCAGTCTCTGGAGGATGGTTAGCCATATCGTTAGTGGTACCCCTCTCCTACACGCACCTTGCCGCGGAATACCCAGTAGGTCCAAGCGGTGTAGGCTAGGATGATCGGGATAACAAACAGCATACCAATCAGTAGGAATAGCTGTGATTCTGGTGCTGATGCGGCGTCCCATAACGTATAGTCAGGCGGCACGATCACTGGCCACTTACTTACAATCAACCCCAGGTAAGTAAATACGTAGATACCAATGGTTGCGACAAAGGGAATCCCTTCATCGCGACGCTTGACCGAGCGGTACACCATAAAGGCAGACAACAGGGCAAGCGCAGGAAAAATCCAGATCAGTTGAAGATGGCCGAACCAGCGCTCCCATACTAACGGGTTCACGAAGGGGGTCCAAATGCTGATAATCGCAAACACACCCAGCACCAGCGCCAGCAACATCGGCGTAATTTTATAGGCCCAGTCTTGGATATGCCCTTCTGATTTGAGAATTAGCCAAGTGGCACCCAGTAATGCATAGCCCGCCATTAAACCGAGTCCAGTTAGTACAGAGAAAGGTGTTAGCCAATCAAAAGCGCCACCTACAAAGGCAAAGTTTTCTACTCGAAAGCCTTGGATATAAGCCCCCACCACAGCGCCCTGGGCAAAAGCAGCCACGCCAGACCCCCAGCTAAACGCACGGTTCCACCAGCGACGGTTGCGACGGGATTTAAATCGGAACTCAAATGCAACGCCCCGGAAAATCAATCCCGCCAGCATCAGAAAGACGCCAATATAGAGTGCTGGTAAGAAAACGGAGTAAACCAGTGGGAAAGCGCCAAGCAAGCCAGCGCCACCCAATACCAGCCAAGTTTCATTACCATCCCAAACGGGCGCCACCGAGTTCATCATCACATCGCGAGCATCTTCATCCGGGGCAAAGGGGAACAGGATCCCCAAGCCCAGATCAAAACCATCCATCAAGACATACATCATGATGCCGAAGCCAATGATACCCGCCCAAATTAGCGTTAAATCAAACATTTCCATGTTTAGTTCCTCACCGGGTCAACATCATCATCAAAAGGCGTGTGTGCAGCTGAGAATGGGCGCATCGGGCGCTTAAAGTTCTCGCTAGTGGTTTCTTTCTCCTCTTCAGGCAGCATACCGTTGCGCACAACCCGAGTGAGGTAATAAATACCGGCATAAAACACGACGGCGTATACCACTACATAACCGATAAGCGTAAATAGCGCCATGCCACCCGTCAGTGAGGGAGTGAGCCCTTCTGCATGGGTCATCATGCCGTATACCAACCAAGGTGCGCGGCCTGATTCGGTGACAATCCATCCGGCCAATACCGCAGCAAACGGCATCGGAATCATGCACACCAGCGCTTTCAAATAACCGCTATGCTCATACACCTTTCCTTTACGGCGCATCAACAGACCAATAAACGCGGTCGCAATCATTAACAGACCGATACCCACCATCACGCGGAAAGCCCAGAAAACAATAATGACTGGCGGTTGCTCTTCAGGAGCAGCTTCGCTAATACCAGGAATTTCACCATCAGGTGAGTGCGTCAGAATAATACTGGCTAGATTAGGAATCCCAATATCAAAATGGTTGGTTTGTGCTTCCTGGTCAGGAATGGCAAACAATAACAGCGGCACATTAGTAGACGTTTCCCAGTGGCCTTCCATTGCCGCCACCTTTGTAGGCTGATGCTCCAGAGTATTCAGGCCATGGAAGTCACCCACTACCGCCTGTGCAGGTGCTAAGAATAGCAGCAGCCATAAACACATGGAGAGTGCGCGACGGTTCGCTTCTGGATCACGACCACGCAGCAGGAACCACGCGCTCACGCCTGCCACCACGAAGCCACCGGTTAGGAACGATGCCATGGCCATATGCGCAAAGCGATACGGAAAAGAAGGATTAAAAATAGCCTCGGACCAAGAAATCACATGGAAGCGATTGTCGATTAATTCGACACCAGCGGGGGTATGCATCCAGCTATTGGCAGAAAGGATCCAGAAGGAAGAAATAAACGTCCCAACAGCCACCATAATTGCCGCGAATAAATGCACCCCTTCCGGGACTTTACCGCGACCAAACAGCAGCACCCCAAGGAAAGCAGCCTCCAGGAAGAACGCGGTGACTACCTCATAGCTCAACACTGGCCCGAGGAAGTTTGAGGCCGCCTGAGAGAAGTTGCTCCAGTTCGTACCAAACTGAAAAGACATCACGATACCGGAGACCACCCCCATACCAAAGACAACGGCAAACACCTTTGTCCAGAATAGGGAGAGCCGGTCCCATGCGGGATTGTTGGTCTTAAAGAATAAGCCATGAAGCAGCGCTATGTAGGACGCGAGCCCGATGGTAAAGACAGGGAAGATCGCATGAAACGATACAACGAAGGCGAATTGCATTCGCGATAGCACTAGGGGGTCGAGTTCCATCACACTCTCCTAAGACCTGGATTAAAATCCCATCAATGGGTGTCACAAGCTTAGTTGAGCCTTAATGGCACTGCATTTTAGTTATAAGCACTAAGCTTATTCTTTACATGTGTTGTAGTTTAACGCTTCGACCACCGTTATACAGCGATAGTTTGCCTGAAAAGCTGTGTCGCATTGACGCATACTCCTCAGACAAACCACCATTTTTCGGTGCAATCGTTTAAGACATCACCACAATGCTGACCATATAGCCTGTGTAGGCGATAAAAATGGCGAAGAGAACACCGCCTTCAACGCGGTTGATACGCCGCGGGCGACCACGCCAAGAAAATGCGAAGAGCACCATCATAAGCGTCATAAAGGTCATGACACTCCAATCACGCACCAAGACTTCACGTCCTGCTTCAATAGGTGCAATCACTCCCGCCAGCCCAACAACGGCCATACTATTAAACAGGTTAGAGCCTACAACGTTACCCAGTACCATATCGTGCTCATTGCGCCGCAGTGCGCTGATTGAAGAAGCCAGCTCCGGCAAAGAAGTACCTACGGCGACTACGGTTAGACCGATAATTAAATCACTGACTCCGAAAGCTACCGCGATCTCGACAGCTCCCCATACCAGCAGCCGCGAACTGGCAATCAACAGCACCAAGCCAATCAGCGTCCACATGATGGCCTTACCGCGCGACATCGGGTTGCTATCAAGACTTTCGGTCACTTCACCCGACAGCGGATCATCTTCCTGACCTCGAGAACGAATAATGCTGATCGCAATAAATATGCCAAGCGCCACTAGCAGTACAATAGCTTCAACACGGGAAATCCAACCGTCGAAAAGCATATAGCCGGTAAGCAGCATCACCGCTACCAACAGGGGCATTTCTTTACGGATAACACCTGAATGAACAGCTAACGGAGAGATAAGTGCGATAAAGCCCAAAACCAAACCAATATTGGCAATGTTGGAACCGTATGCATTCCCCACTGCCAAGCCAGGGTTGCCTTGCATCGCTGCCAGCACCGACACCATCATTTCCGGTGCAGAAGTACCAAAACCGATTACCAACATACCAATCAGCAGCGGCGACAGCCCCAGCCACCGCGAAGTTGCCGCAGCGCCATCAATAAATTTTTCTGCGCTCCAGATGAGCAGGACCAAGCCTACTACCACAGCAATAAAGGCAAGTAACATTTCAGTTCCTTAATGTCATAATGTTAGGCACTATCGCGGCTGCATCCTTGTCTAACTCTGGTATTTGGTCAAGTGCTGTTTGCAAGTAGTTATCAGGTTACCTAGGTTGACACACACGATGTCCCATCGTATTGGTTCTAACCGTATTATGCACAGAGAGTTTGCTGTTGCCCCATTACCCCTTTATGAAACGGCCTTCGCTGCCGGTTAATACACCCCAGGTTGATTGCTTCCCCCCTGAAACTCGCACCCAGCGAAGGCGTTTGCGTGCGTGCCATGAATGTGACTGGGTATCTGCGCTCCCCCCCCTGAACTCTGGTGAAAAAGCCACCTGCCCTCGCTGCTCGCATGTGTTAGTGAAGCGCCACCGCTATCCTGCTCAGCGCAGCATGGCGCTAGCGTTAGCCTCATTGGTCGCATTAATAGTCGCGGTATCTTTTCCTTTTGTCAGTTTCAGCGTTAGCGGTGTTGGCAACCGCATTGATCTATCGCAGACCGCTACTACGCTGATTGCTTTCCACCAGCCGGTAGTAGCTATTGCGGTCATGATGACTATTATCGTGCTGCCCGCCGTATATCTTGTAAGCGTCGTCTGGCTTCAGTTTGGCTTACTGCAGTCTCGCCCTATGCCTTTTAGCCGTGACATTGCCCGCTCCCTGGCACATCTAAACCCATGGATGATGGCCGATGTATTCATCATCGGCGCACTGGTAAGCTTAATTAAAGTTGCTGGCATGGCGCAGATTGAACTTGGCATCTCCTTCTGGGCATTCTGCTTGTTCGCCATACTGTTATTAATGACGGTGCAGTCCATTGACGCTGACTGGATGTGGTTCTCATTGGAAGGCGAACCCCTTGCTCCTGAAGGCACGCTCACTGGCACCACCGCTGCTAGCCAACATGTCACTGGCTGCCCCACCTGCGGATTGATTAATCGCATTCAGCATGGAAAAGAACGCTGTGTTCGCTGCCATGAAAAACTGCATAAGCGCCTACCACATAGCTTACAGCGCACCTGGGCGCTTCTCTTTGCAGCCAGCATCATGTATATACCTGCCAACCTTTACCCCATCATGACCACTACCAGTTTAGGCAGCTCAACACCCTCCACTATCGTTGGCGGCGTTGTTCAGCTCATTCAAATGGGGTCCTGGCCGGTGGCTGCAGTGATTTTTATCGCCAGTGTTATTGTGCCTGTTGGCAAACTGGTGGCACTCGCATGGCTATGCTTGATGATTAAGCGCAGCAACGAGCTCAACGCACAGAGCCGTACCCGCCTCTATCGATTAACTGAATTTATTGGACGCTGGTCAATGGTTGACGTATTTGTCGTGGCCATTTTGGTCGCCCTCATCCGCGCCGGGTCATTAATGTCGATTACACCAGGTCCTGCCGCGCTAGCTTTTGGTGCCGTCGTAGTGCTCACCATGCTGGCTGCCATGACATTTGACCCTCGCTTAATCTGGGATACCCACACTCCACGCCCTCTTCGCCGTAAAGCGGCCACCAAGGAACCTGTTGATGGCTAATGATTCAACGCCTCAGAATACCTCAAATGCTGAAAACAATGAGTTACATAAAGCCAAATCGTCGCCACAAACTCGGCTATCGCCTATTTGGATAGTTCCTTTGGTGGCCGTCATTATTGGGCTGTGGCTGGTTTATGATAACTACTCAAGCCGGGGCACCATGGTGACGCTGACCATGGACAGCGCAGAAGGTATTGAGGCGGGCAGTACGCTGATCCGCAGCCGCAATGTTGAGATTGGCCGCGTACAGAGCGTTCGTTTGTCTGATGACCTGTCTCACGCGGTGATGATGGCTCAAATTCAACCCGAAGCCGAAGCCATGCTCCGCGAAGACAGTCGCTTTTGGGTCGTTAAGCCACGCATAGGGCGCGAGGGGATCAGCGGCCTGGGCACCGTACTCTCGGGGGCTTATATACAGCTTGAGCCTGGGCAATCAGAGGAGCCTAAGCGGGAGTTTGAGGTAAGCGATATCCCACCGGTCGCGCCTGCTGGGCAAGCAGGGCTACAAATTAGCCTTGTCAGCCAATTGGGCAATTCGCTGCGTGTTGGGGATCCCGTCTCTTATCAAGGTTACACGGTAGGGCGCGTAGAAGACGCTCGCTTCGATGCAGGCACACGTACCATGCACCACCAAGTATTTATCGAAGAGCCCTACGCACAGCTGGTGACCGATAGCACCCGCTTCTGGACCGCTAGCGGAGTGGATTTCCGCCTGGATGCTGACGGCGTGCGGGTCAACGTAGAATCGCTGGAAGCTCTGCTGGGTGGCGGTGTCACCTTTGGTGTGCCTGAAGATCTTCCCATGGGTAAGCCGGTAGAAGCCAATACACGTTTTAACCTCTATGCTGATGAAGATACTGCCCGGGAAGGCACATTTAACCGCTATCTAGAGTATGTATTGCTTGTTGATGACACGGTTCGCGGGCTATCACGAGGCGCACCGGTCGAGTTTCGTGGCGTCCGAATTGGTACCGTGGCAGCAGTACCCTGGAATTTTACGGCGCCACAGCCCGACTCGCGGGCTCGTTTCGCCATCCCAGTGCTCATCCGCATCGAACCACAACGCTTAGGGATCGAAAACACCGATATTGACCTGGAGGAGTGGGATAACCGCTTTAAGCGCATGTTCGGCTTAGGCCTTCGGGCATCACTCAAGAATGGCAGCCTGTTAACGGGTGCGCTGTTTGTGGACCTTAACTTCCGGCGCGACCTTGCCGACGAATACGTCGCGGAAGTTTTCTCCGAGCGGACCGTATTCCCGACGGTAGCGGGCGGTTTTGCACAGATTCAGGCTCAGGTGACTAGCCTGCTTGAAAAACTAAACGCCTTGGAAGTAGAACCTTTGATAGCCGGGCTGGACCGCAACCTGCAAGCTTCTGAAAGTGTACTGAACGAAGTGCGTGAAGTCAGCGCGTCTATCAATCAGTTGCTCAATGATCCAGAAACACAAGCCATCGGGAGCAACCTCAACGGCACGCTGGAAGAGCTGCGCAGCACCCTTCAAGGGGTCTCGCCTTCATCGCCCGCCTATCAAGAGCTTACCGGCGCCATTGAGCGTTTGGATCGGCTGATGCGTGACCTACAACCGCTCACTCGGACGCTGAACGAGAACCCACGCGCACTGCTGTTCGACAATTTAGAAACGCAGGACCCGATTCCTCGTGCTCCCCGTTAAGAAGGATTGAACGTCATGTTACGTCGATTACCGCTACTACTGCTGATCATCAGTTTGAGCTTGCTGCTTTCCGCCTGCGCTAGCAGTGTCTCTCCCCCTGCACGCTATATGCTTCCTGCCAGCCCAGCAGTGAACGCACCGGCTAACGCCCAAGCCACGCTGCAAGTGCGTACACCTCGCCTAGCCCACTATTTAGACGTGGACGGGATTGTGATGCAGTTAGACGACATCACGTTAAACGAAGCGCGGGAGCACCAGTGGGCGGAGGGTATTGGGCGCCAGCTTGAACGCGCCTTACGGGCCGAATTGGCAAATCAGTTACCCAGCGTGCAAGTGGTACGAGCAGAAGGCAGCAGCCCTGGGGCGCTCACTCTGTCCATGGAAGTAGATCAATTCCAAGGCCGCTTTGACGGTGTCGCGGTAGCCAGCGGCCAGTGGCAGCTTCGAGATACCGATGGCGAGTTGCTCGCACTCAAAAGCTTCACTGCAGAAGCCACTCTTGAACAGGATGGCTACCCTGCCCTGGTCCGTTCGTTGGGCGAAAGCTGGGAGAGTGTTGCTGCACAAATTGCTCAGCAGGTTCGACAAGGCGGCTACTTCTAAACCTTTATTGCAATCGCTAGGGGAGCAGCATTGGTGTGAGACTTTCGTGTTACACTCTTTGCCAATAAATGACATCACTGTCAGCACTACCCTGTCACCCCCTTGTTATGCCTGGTATGGCGTAACAAGACGTATAAATGCCCGTCGCGGCACAGCGTATTATCTGGCAAACTTCGCTGCCGCGACGGTGTACCATCCTCGCTTTTTGAACATTACGCCTAGCAACGCCGCTGAGCTAGTGGCGCCGATTGCTATGCGATTGCGGAGAACGCATGAGTTTTTCTGATCTTGGTCTGCATGACGATTTATTGCGCGCGGTAACTGCACAGGGCTATACACAGCCTACGCCTATTCAACAACAGGCCATCCCCGTCGTTCTTGAAGGTCGCGACCTTCTTGCCAGCGCACAAACCGGTACCGGCAAAACCGCTGGCTTTACGCTACCGATGCTACAGCGTTTGGCAAATGGCAAACGCCCTGGCAAACGCCAGGTTCGCGCACTGGTCCTCACACCCACCCGCGAACTAGCTGCACAAGTGGGGGAAAGCGTGGCTGCTTATGGACAGCACCTCTCACTACGTTCACACATTATTTTTGGTGGCGTGGGCCAGCAGCCCCAAGTCGACGCTTTAAGAGCCGGCCTGGACGTTCTAGTAGCCACCCCTGGGCGCTTGCTTGATTTGCACCAGCAAGGGCATGTCGACCTCTCCGCCATTGAAATTCTGGTGTTAGATGAAGCCGACCGTATGCTAGACATGGGCTTTATCCACGATATCAAACGGCTATTGCGTCTGGTGCCGAAACAGCGCCAAAACCTGCTGTTTTCTGCCACTTTCTCTAACGAGATCCAAACGCTGGCCCAGCAACTGCTGAATAACCCTGCCCTCATCGAAGTGGCTCCGCGCAACACCACGGCAGAAAAAATTGAGCAGGCCATCTACCGCGTTGATCGCGACAAAAAACGCGATCTATTGGCCCATCTGATCCAGCGCCACAACTGGTTCCAAGTGCTGGTGTTTACCCGCACCAAGCATGGCGCTAACCGGCTAGCTGAACAGCTCTCTAAGCAGGATATTCCCGCGATGGCGATCCATGGCAACAAAAGCCAAGGGGCACGTACTCGGGCGCTGGGTGCTTTCAAGAGCGGCGACCTACAAGTGCTGGTAGCCACCGATATTGCGGCACGCGGGCTAGATATTAATGAACTTCCTCACGTGGTGAATTTCGATCTGCCCAACGTGGCTGAAGACTATGTCCACCGTATTGGGCGCACGGGGCGCGCGGGTAGCAATGGCGAAGCGGTATCTTTGGTGTGTGTCGATGAACATGGCCTACTCAAAAACATTGAGCGCCTGATTAATCAAACGCTGCCGAAGCATATTGAGCCAGGCTTTGAGCCAGACCCCAATGCCAAGCCAGAACCGATCGAGAATGGCCGCCGCGGTCAGCGCCAGCCAAGGGCTAACCGCAAGCCTGACAGCCAAGCTGCCAATGCTGGTGGCGAGCGCCGCCGTCGCACTCGCCGGTAGCCCGAACGCCCGGAATATGCGAAGGTAGCGCCTCGCTTATTCCGGCGTTTTTGCTGAATTAATTCATGGAGTGATTATGGCGTCTTCACAACTCATGGCAGATTATCGCCAATGGCTGACTTTTCAGCGTCAGGAGCAACTCAGCCGCGAGCATCAAGGTATTTCTCAGCGCCTAGAGGACGCCCGTGCCTCAGCTAATCAGGTCTTGCAGGCCTATCGCAGCATGGCTGAAAAAGCCTCAAACGAAGGTGCCTGTTATCGCACTCTGTTTTTACGCGAACGCGATAACGCCTCACTCCCCTGTGAAGGTTGGTTATTTGTACGGCGCGTACTGAGCGAAGGCAACAGCACCCGCGTTCGGGTCACACTATTGGAAACTTTTACCCTAGAAGATGGCATCATCGCGCCAGGTGATAAACCGGCAAGCAAGCTAACGCTGGAAATTTACGACAAGCTTGATATCAATAAAGGCATGCGTACCCAGGTACGTGTTGATTGCTTGGATACCACGCAAGATTATCACTTCATCACCTTGCTAGATGCGGTGCGAGGCGACCTTCGCCCCTACTTAAAATAAGCGCCGCTTCATGATCTCACGCCACGCTTGCCGATTCATTTTGCTGATGTTTATGGTGGGGCTAAATTTACGCCCTGCCATGTCCTCGGTCGCCCCCCTGCTAAGTCGGCTGCAAGAAAATGCGGGGCTTTCCGCCTCAGCGGCGGGCTTGCTAACCACGCTCCCCGTTCTTTTTCTTGGCTTAACCGCCCCCTTGGCACCAATGATTGGCAACCGTATAGGGAGTGAGCGTGCACTTAGTGCCGCATTACTCCTGCTGGCCAGCGGCTTGCTGTTACGGGTTCTGCCTTTTCCTGGATTGCTTTATCTAGGTACCGCCATGGCCGGTAGTGCTATTGGCTTGGCGGGCACGCTGTTACCCGCGCTAGTCAAGCGTGAGCTGCCTCAAAATGCGGATTTGCTCACCGGGCTCTACACCATGGCACTCTGCTTGGGGGGCGCTCTAGGCGCTGGGCTCAGCGTGCCGTTAATGCAGTGGCTGGGCAACTGGCAAGCCAGCCTAGTCAGTTGGTCACTGCTCGCACTGGCTACACTCATCGTATGGGTCAGCTATGCGCCATCTCCTGCGCCAAAATCAACGCTTAACCTGCCCACCGGCATCCCCCTCGTGTCGCTACTCAGGCAGCCGCTAACCTGGCAGGTGATGCTCTTTATGGGCATTCAATCTTCCATGGCATATATCGTTTTCGGCTGGCTGCCAACTCTTCTGATTGAGCGCGGATACAGCGAGGCAACCGCTGGCTGGACGATGGCCGTTTCCATTATGTGCCAACTGGTCTCAGCACTGAGTGCGCCTTGGATTGCGCGATTGCATCACGACCAGCGCCCGGCCCTGCTGTTGGTACTGGTATGTACCGCCTTAGGGCTTGTCATGTTGTTAGCCGCTCCGTTGGCATGGCGATGGCCCGGTGCCGTGTTGCTGGGGCTTGGGCAAGGCGGAAGTTTTAGCCTTGCATTAAGCTTATTGGTACTGCGAACCGCGAACGAACGCCTTGCAGGCCAGCTTTCTGGCTTGGTGCAAGGGGGCGGCTATACCCTGGCCGCATTGGGGCCCTTTGGGGTTGGTCTGATGCTCCAAGCCGGTGCTACCACGCAGCATATTGCTTGGCTACTGATTGGATTGATCGGCGTTTGCTGCGGCTTTGCGTTCTTTGCGGGACGCAAACGGCAGCTTGATGACCAAAGCGGCCAACTACAGGTATATCACCGCTAACCACTTCTTAGCTTTTAACAGGATACAGCGATGAGCCAGGCTCCTCTCCTTGCAGATGCTCAAAGCAGCCAAGAGCGGTTGCTTGTGATTTACACCGGCGGCACGATCGGTATGCAGCCTCAGGCTAACGGGCTCTCACCTGCCGGTGATTTTCCTGAACGCTTGGCCAGCGCACTGAGCCAGCTGCCGTTGCGGGACCAACAAATGCTCCCTGCTTATGATGTCATCAGCTACTCACCTCTGATTGATTCCAGCGCGGCGACCCCAATGACATGGCAGCAGTTAGCCGCCGACATCGCCGAGCGCTTTACAGAGCATCGTGGTTTTGTGGTGATTCACGGTACCGACACGCTAAGTTGGACCGCCGCTAGCTTAGCCTACCAATTGCAGGGCTTAGATAGGCCTGTAGTGTTGACGGGTGCCATGGCTCCCCTAGAGGCTCCTAACAGCGATGCCTTACAAAATCTCTACGGCGCCCTACGATTTGCTGCCCATCCCGAACTACAGGAAGTGGCCATTTATTTTGCCAACCGCCTGCTCAGAGGCACGCGCGCCATCAAACAGCACAGCGAGGCTGTCGAGGCGTTTTCCTCACCCAGCTACCCACTGCTGGGCGAGCGCATCGGCGACGACTTTATTCTGTTCCCCAGCCGCGGCTTGTCTTACCAGCAGCGCGGGGCTCCGCGCTTTGAGCTGGTGGACTACCAGCCTGTCGCCAATGGCGAGGTGGTTCGCATTACCCTATGGCCTGGCATGGCGCCCTGGCAATTAGAGGCGTGGCTTAGCCATCCAAACGTGAAAGGCGCGCTGCTACAGCTATGGGGCGCAGGCAATTTACCGGATAACCCCGCGCTACTAGAGGTGATTGCCAAGGCGAGCGGAGAAGGCAAACTCATCGCCGCCATCAGCCAATGCCCACAAGGGCGTGTACATATGGGGGCTTATGCAGCAGGGCACGGTCTCACCGATGCTGGGGTGTTATCCGGCGATGACATGACGCCCGAGGCCGCCTACACCAAACTGGTGCATGTGCTAGCGCAACCAATTTCATTAGAGGATCAGAGGCGACGATTTTTAACGACGCTAGTGGGCGAACGTTAAATGATCTAGCCAGTACTACACTGGCATAGTGGTTTATTCCCGCTATGGTTAAACAATGTCCTTAACGTGTATTAACCACCCACTGGATAGGAAGCCACTTATGGATCAACCGGTACATCACTTTAGCGAACTATTTGAGCAGTTAGGGTTACGCTCGGATGCTGAATCCATCGAACGCTTTATTCAGCGGCACTCACCGCTGCCTAAGGAGATGCCGCTGGCAGACGCCCCCTGCTGGAATGAGGGCCAAGCTGATTTTCTAAAAGAAGCCGTGCAGGAAGACGCCGATTGGGCAGAAGTGGTCGATCATCTTGACGCCTCCATGCATAAACCTGTCTAACAACGCTCTCTTCAGCGCCGCCTATGGGCGGCGCTCAGCCATTTAAGCGCGCTTCAACACGCTCAAGAATTTGCCGACTGACCTTTTCCACTAATGGTTTCGCCGCTTTGTTTACCGCTTTTTCCATTAAACGGTTGCGGATATCGTACTGCAGAGTCAGTGCTACTTCCGTCCCCTCAGGCACTTCGCGCAGCTGATAGCGACCCTGGTTTTTCACCCCCTCCAACGACTCCCAAGCCAAGACATGGGGTGGCTCAATCTCAGTAACAGCAACATCAAATGCCCAATCCATCCCCACTGCTCTCACATGCCAGCGGTAACGGTTTTCACCCAAGCTGTCGATGGAATGGATAAGATCGGAATAATCGGCAAAATCCTCCACGCGGCGCAGAAGATCAAACACTCGCTCCGGAGACGCTTTGATGATTTCGCTATGTTTTATAGTGGCCATAAGTATCTTCCTAACGGCTAGAGCCAGTAGCTTAACATGGCAACCAGCCACCCACACACCGAATGAGAAGCACCTCAAGCGCGGCGGATGCTGGTCAGATTAATCGCTATTGCGTAAACTGCCGCCCTTCCGGACCGGACCCCGGAACACTGTCTTGCCCAAGTGACAAGTACGCATAAATTCTCCGACTATGAGCAACTTGTATGTCATCTACCGCCACACCAGACGCTAACGCGTCAGCCACCGTCGTGATTTACTCAGGCGGCATGGATTCCTTCACTGTGTTACACCGAGCCATTCGCGAAGGGCTTAACGTTCACGCCCTCTCTTTCGACTATGGCCAGCGTCATCGTCGGGAGCTCGATACCGCCCGCCAAGTGTGCGAATCGCTGGGCATCCCCCATCAAGTCGTTGATATTCGCGCGATTCACGGCTTGATTGATAACTCAGCGCTAACCAATAGCGCTATCGACATGCCCACCGGCGACTATGATGCTGACAATCTCAGCGCCACGGTGGTGCCCAATCGCAATATGATTCTACTGTCACTGGCGATTGCCAAAGCGGTCAACATTGGCGCTGCGCGCGTCGATTATGGCGCTCACGGCGGCGATCACATCCTATATCCCGACTGCCGCCCCGAGTTTGTGGAAGCCATGAACCACGTAGCTGGCATTGCCAACTTTGAGCCTGTTGCGCTGCATGCCCCTTACCTGCATGCCAGCAAGGCGGATATTTTGCGCGACGGGCTGAGCATGGGCTTGGACTATCGTCACACGTGGACCTGCTATGAGGGCCGCGAGCTTGCCTGCGGCCAGTGCGGTAGTTGTCGCGAGCGGTTGGCCGCCTTTGCGGCTAATCACAGCGTCGATCCTCTCGACTACGCCATCGACACTTCACAGGTGGCGCACTGATGTATCACGTTAAAGAAGCCTTCTACACCTTACAGGGTGAAGGCGCCCAGGCAGGTCGTGCCAGCGTGTTCTGCCGTTTTACAGGCTGCAATCTTTGGTCAGGCCGGGAAATAGATCGAGCGAACGCACAATGTACCTTTTGCGACACCGACTTTAACGGTACCGACGGAGTTAATGGCGGCCGGTTTAACACAGCCCAGGCGCTGGCAGAACACATCAAAGCGCTGTGGCCTCAGGAAGCTAACAACGCCGTGCCATACGTGGTATTTACCGGCGGCGAACCGCTGCTACAGCTCGATACCGAGCTCATTGCCACGCTGCATAGCGAAGGCTTCGAAGTGGCAGTGGAAACCAACGGTACGGTGCCCGCTCCTGCGGGCATTGACTGGCTCTGCGTTAGCCCTAAGGGTAGCAACCCGCTAGCGATCACCCAAGGCGATGAGTTGAAACTGGTTTTCCCCCAGGCCGATGCGCCACCGGAGCAGTTTTCTCACCTCGCCTTTAGTCACTTCTTTTTACAGCCGATGGATCTCAGCGCCGTCGCTCAAAAGAGTATTGCCACCGACGGCGCGGCGACCGTTCAGGCCACCACTGCGTACTGCATGGCCAACCCACAGTGGCGGCTGTCACTGCAAACGCACAAAATCGCAGGATTTGAGTAATGGCGCTATTTGTTAACCACCTGACCCATATCGATGTCTCTCTTTGGTGCCCCACGAAAGGGTTGGTTGGCTGTAGCTGGCAAGTGGATGCTCAACTAGAGGGTGAACTAGGCGAGGACGGAATGCTGTTCGACTTCGGTGAAGTAAAGCCGTGGATCAAACGCACCCTGGATAGCGGACTGGACCACACCCTACTGGTGCCCACCCAAGCACCCGGTGTTGAGGTCAGCGAATGCGATGAAGGGCTCTGCATTCGCACCACCACGCCCTACGTGATGGAAGTTCGTGGACCGACAGAGGCATTTACCCTGCTTCCCTGGGCATCGATCACTCTAGAACGGGTGACTCAGCACCTCAGCGCCCAACTCACCGAGCAGCGGCCAGCCAATGTTGAACGCGTGACGCTCACGCTAAGCGATGAGCTTATCAATGGTGCTGCCTATGGCTATAGCCATGGATTAAAACGTCATTCGGGTAACTGCCAGCGCATTGCCCACGGGCATCGCTCTCGCCTGCATATCTTCCAGGAACAACAGCGACAGCCGCAGTTGGAACAGCAATGGGGAGCGTGGCTGGATAATCGTTATCTTTTGGAAGAGGCAGATATAGCAGAGCATAGCGAGTCACAGCTCACCTGCCGCTATGAAGCAGCCCAAGGCAGCTTCTCAATCACCTTGCCATCTGAGCGCTGTAGCGTGCTGCAAAAGCCCACGACGGTAGAAAATATTGCCCTCTGGCTGGCCGATCAGATC
>NZ_JAMZBE010000059.1:0-21665 GCF_024158645.1 Halomonas sp. 707B3 | reverse complement strand
GGAACGAGGCCAACTTTATCGCCATGATCTACCTGATTGGCAGCCCGGTGGGCCGCCTATTCGATCAGGCCAAATCCACGTGAAGTGACGAAGAACCCTTTAAACATTTCAAACGCTGTCAATGGAGTCTACACGGAGACGTTTAAATTGACGCCAACTATATAAAGAGGGGCCTAACAACATACTCCCGCAGACAACAACCCCTTCAATCAACTTACATAGCCAATTTACCCATGGAGTCTCTATCAACAAATAAGCAATTGAAGACAATTACCCATGAAAACACATTAAACTTAATAAACGAAGCTTCTCCATGGCACATTCACGCATAACTTTTTCATATACAAAGGGTTGCGCCGATTAAAAAACATGGTAATCATATAGTAAGGAAAGGCTAAAAGGGATGCCTTAAGAGAGTTAACGACGTTACACAATGCAAATAAACCAGGTGGCTTAATGCTAAAAGAGTGTGGTTCAAGGAGGGTCTCACTGTCGCGTGTCGAGGTAAGCCGATATTTATCGCCCCAGGTACGCCGCCTGCTGTTGGCTCGCCCCCCTTTTTTGGAGGAAATCCAGGACATGACTGATGAGGCGCTAAAGGCCTATCTCATGCAGCACCCGCCGGTGGTTTACGAAGCGAAGAGAAGCGCGCATGGCGATCCGCTATTTTGTCTTGCCAACCTGAACGCCCTGTATATAGCGAAAAACCGTTTTCGCGACAGTGAAAAGGTGCGCGTCACACTGGTAGAAGCACCGCCCAGTCAACAAACAAATGCGGTTGCTCTGTTTTTCGCGTTATCTGCGGAAGCGTGCCATGCACTCTCTCCCAATGAGGCAGGGCATTACGTAGCTGCTCTATGGAATGAGCTCATGTCTGATCAACCAGCATTATTAATGGATGTGTCCGAACGCTTCAGCAATAAGACCACTTTCTGTGATGCTTTTGGCCTTAATCGACGGCTGTATTAGAGGCGACTACCTTCATGGATGAAACCACTAAGCATAAGGCACTTTTAGAAGAAGTCCTTCAGCCGCGTAACGACTATTTGGGGATAGAAGCGATAAAGCCACTGCTAGTCCAGACAATTGAACACTTAGCTAGCATTGGCGATGACGCTTGGGATCTATCAGCACTCTCCGCACTGGCAACCGCCATTAATAAAAACACGCTGAATTTAACTTCACAAACTGGGAGTGGTGAAAAAGGGATTCATAGCACAAACCCTATCCATGGCGCTTTGTTTAAGCTTGCTAGCTCAAAGGTAGCGACAGAAAAGCTGGGCGAACGACTCACGCTACTCGCTCACATCATTAACGTGGCGTTTAAATGGCGCCTGGATATGCGAGCGGCCCAGAACAACCCAGCGTTTACGGAAGAGGACGAAAAGCGCCTCACACCGACTACCTACCGCCAAAATTTGGAGTCAGCTTGCAAGGTAGTAAGGCGCATTGAAGCAGATGGGATAAACCTCCTCACCCCTTTAGACCGGCCTACTATCAAAATCAGCATATGCTGCGATGCGTATCACGTGGACGAGTATAGCCAGCAAAAAGATAAATATATTAAGGAATTAGGCCGTTTTTTAGCCTATGGACTGAATAGGCGGCAGCCGCGACGCGGGTACCAAGAAAAAGCAGAGCATAATTCACAAAAAAGCCCCAGTGCTCAGCGTCAACGGCTTTTCGATAATGATCCGGACGAGCGCTGGGAAGCAACGGCTGCTTCGATCTTAACACTCCCTCCAGAACTCAATGAGGACACCGAGAGTACGCTGCGTACCGCTGGTTTATCCATCACCGAAGAGCGCCCGACTGTTGAGCTGATTCAGAGCGATCAGCCTGTCAAAACGGCAAAGGGCGACTCCTCTCTGCAAGCGGTATTTCGAGCCCAAAGCCAGCAAATTTTTCAAGATAAAGCGGCACAGCTGCTGCCGGGGCGTTGGGAACATTTAAGTACGTTTGATCTTTATCAGCTCATGCAACAGTTGAACCAGCTACCTTCGGACAAACGCCGCCGCATTGGGTGTGTCATCGGGCTGCTGTTAACCACCGGCCGCGGCCTAAACAGTGTGCTGGATGCGCAGGTGCTGCCTATGAAAAAGAAAGCACCTAGTACTCTCAATGAACACTCCATCATCGTTATGCATGGTGACAGCCCTAGGTGGCTATCTGGCATTTTGCGGCCCGAAAGCAGTCGTCAAATGACGGGGGAGTGGCCGAAGCACATGCGTACGACCCAGGCATCGTTGACACTGCCAGTCCCCGCATTCAGCTGGCAGCTGATAGAAGGACAAGCGTCATATATTGTGCGACGCGTTAGGAAGCGTGCACTCCCCCTCTTCAATAAAGACGGCAGAGCAGAACTGGAAAAGGATGTAAAAGAACTGCTTTCTACTATCAATCGAAAAACAGGCGCTCGGCTAACCGCGCACCGGTTAGGAGCGCACCTTTTTAATATGCTCAATACGGGCGATGCAGATTTAACAGCCGCGTGCCTGATCACAGGGCGTATGCCTTCATTCGGCCAGCAAACGTCTTTGTATTACTACGCGCCCAGCACAAGCTATATAGAGCAGCAGTATGTCGAGGCCATGCGCGAGATTGAGCAGCAATGCGCCACCTCTTTGCCTAAATCCGATGAGATTAAACCCGTCTGTGCAGCTGCCAACCTTGCTCCATCTGGCAACCCTCACTATGTAGGCTCTAAGCTGGTACCTATAACGACATACGTCAACGATCTAGTTGCTACCCTGCAGCATCGCGTCAAATCCGCTAGAAAGGGCGTGCAACCACTAGAACTGTTCACGATGCACAACGCCTACGTTGCCTATACCGTCGCTATGCTGATGTTCTCAACTGGTTACCGTAGCATTCGCGACCCACTACCCAAGTGGACAAATATTTCTTTATCTCGGCGCATGATTGTCATCGCAGATAAAACGGATGATCAGCAAAGCCATGCCCGCTTTTTACCGCTCACCAGCCTCATGGTTGAGCAATTAGCGCACTACCAACGCCATCGCAGGGGGCTGATAGACCGCTTGGAGTTTTATCTTCAGAAACAGTGGGAGACGCCGTTTATGTTTTTAAACCAATCCGGCACGCCACAAGAAGTTACTCCCTCTAGGCTGGAAGAGCATCTGCAATGGCGAGACACACCCCCGCTCAATATCAACCGTCACTATTTACATACTCAGCTGAAAGAGCGCGGCTTAGCATCTGAGGTAGTGGATGCGTTTATGGGGCATTGGGATGCGGGGCAGGCACCTTGGGACAACTACTCAACATTTTGCCCCCGTGAGTACTGCGCGCTTATTGCCCCTGCCATTGAGAAGCTAATGAAAGCGCAAGGCTGGAAAGCATTAAAGGGTAAGGCGTTATGAGCGATAGCGATCACGCCATCTGGTCAGGTTGGAAACTATCACCCCCTAAAAAAAGCACCTCCGATGGACAAGAGGCGCGTCGCTATCAGCGAGCTTGTGAGCGCTACCAGCGCTGGAAAGCCATTCTTGCATCATTAGAACAGCAGGTTACCGGCATTATGTCTGGCCAGCGGGATATCGTGATGCCTGATGCGGTTATTGCTGCAGCGTTTGATGCTCTACACCAGCAAGCGCCGCCCAGTACGCTGAAAATAACACACAATTTTTTGGTGAAAGGGCTGGAGCGAGGTAGCCAGCAGCTGAATTGGACAGTGGCCATCCCAAGCCCACTGGTTACGGTAGACCGCGAGCCACCCGCCGTCACTACCGAATCATTTGCTGAGCTACATAGTTGGGATGAACTTGTTGAGGCTCACGACGCGTTCCCAAGCGCCCCAGGACTCATTGGCCATGATCTGCGTAAATGGCTGATAGGACGATGGTTGTTTCAGCTTATTCGCGAAGGGGCGGTGCTGCATAAACGCCATCTTGAGCAAGTGCCCGACGCCTTTGAGAAGGGTGTCACCCTGACTAACGGTGCGGTGTTTCTCACGTTGGAAGAAGGAGCGCCGCTGCCTATTGAGAACGATGACGATCAAGCAGCCGATGACAAGGCATCTGCCGATCAGTCTTCAGAGACGCCGTTTGAAAAAGAGCAACGAGTTTGCTATCGCCGTCTGTTTCTCAGCCCAACCAGTCAATTGATGCTACTACGTGCTTACCAAGAGACAGACAGCGCGTGGCCTCGTACCGCTGCTAAAAGTCGCCTTCCGGTCGCACAATGCCTGATGTTTTATCTCAAACATATTGACGACGGTGCGTCGCGAAAAAGCATCTCCGAGCTGCTTTCAATGGCTTATACCGCCTCCTCGTTTGATAAGCCTCCGCTGCTGAATCACTACGCCAGAAGAGCGAATGTTGCACAATCGTTACGCCCTTCATCTTGGCAGCGACTGACTCAACGCCACGTATTAACTGATACGTTGGCGGACTCCAGCGGCAACGATGTGTATCTGGAGTTTCAGACACCCGCGCCGTCTCAAGCGCCGCCTTCGGATCAACTAAAACAGTTTCGTCAGCTGCAGCGGTGTTTATCTAACTCATTAGGTGACCGAGCCACCGAGCGTGAAGCAATCAGTAACATTCAAACATTTTTGAGCATATCAAGCCGTAACGGTGCGATGGTGACGCTGCTGGCAAGATGGTGTCTGAAGTTGTTGCAGAAAGGAGGCCGTGTAAAATCTAAGCTCGCCGTTAGTTCGGTAAAAAGATACCTATCCGCGATTGGTCGCTCGCTAGTGGCTCAAAGCTCAGCGTTAGATGAGCTACAAACGGCCAGTGCTGATCAATGGGAAGCGCTATATGAGAACGTCTTAAATAGTGTCAAACCCGATGTTGAGCGAGCGACGGTGCAGAATCGCCTGTGTGATTTTCACCATTTTTTAATGGATACCATTGCAGCGCCATCGATTGACCTGGAAGGCATGCCAGGCGCTAAAAAGCGTGTGGATGTTAATATTGTGACGCCTGCTGAATTTCGTCGTGCGCTCAACTTGATCGAGTATTCCGAGCAGCCTGAGCGCTTTCGCACGATGCAAAAGCTCGCGCTCATCTTGGGATATCGCTTGGGGTTACGGCGTAGCGAATGTGCCGGGCTACTTGTTCGAGATGTTGTTTATGTAGAGGGTACCGCCACCTTTCCCAGTGAGCTTATTATCCGCTCCAACACCTATCGACGAGGAAAAAGCTATGCAGCCACGCGGCGGTTGCCGCTGTGGTTATTAATGCCCGACGAGCAGGCGCAACTGATTGCGTGGGTAAAGCGTCGCCAGGGCGAAACTACTACTCAGCAAATTAACAAGCAACTGCTGTTTTGCAGCAGCGGCAGTGGCTATTTATTGCTCGATGACAAAGTGCTGTTTCAGCCAGTGCAAACCGCTTTAAGAACGGTCAGTGGTGATCCTAGCCTTCGTTACCACCACCTTAGGCACAGCTTCGTGACCTTTACGCTACTGCGGTTGCTGGAGCGCTCACCTTGCGAACTGCTACCCACGGCCTGGCTGCGAGATGACCATGGAGACATCGCATTACCGAACATAAACGCTGATATTTCTGTGCTGGCCGGTTTAGCGCCTCAAGATCGCCCTTCCCGCAAACGGCTTTGGCAGCTTGCACTGTGGGCAGGGCATGCGAGCCCCGAGGAAACCCTCAGCACGTACTCCCATTTGCTAGATTGGGTGCTTGGCCACACCACCTTTCGACACTATAACCCTATGCTTCGTCTCGAACATCAACTGGCATTGCTGAGCTTTCAAACAAAGACGGCACTCACCAGCTGGCGAAACCGTCGCGATTTAATCGGTAAGACACAAGCAAGCGAACTCTTAAGCCATTTGCAAACGGAGTGGCAGCCGTTTATTGCCGACGACTTGTTGAAAAATGCGTGGAGAACATACCAACCACCAGCTGTTAATCCTCTCGACAACTCCCTAGAAAGCTCGTTTAACTGGCCCGAGGCAACGACGATTTATCAGTCTCTTCGCCTTATCGAACAACAAGAGGCGCGCGGGGAACCCTTAGATAAAGCAATCCAGCAGACCGCGAAAAGGTTTGCCCTTGAGGAAGAACCACTACGCCAATGGGTAGCCAATGGCGAACGGCTAATGCAACGCAAAACGCGACGCACCAATCAGCAATTTAGCCGTGAAGCCAACCGATATGACCGGCAGCGGCTCGTCACATCAACGCGTGTCTATATGCCAGAGCTTTATCGCTGCATGGCACCGCCTGTTAAACCGCCTGTGTTAAAAGAAACAGGGCAGTTTTTTCATCGCTTGCTGGATTGGCACCAAAAAGAGCCCAGCAAGGCTGAAGAGAGCCTAACCACCTTGCGAAACCATATACAGCGCAGTACGGGACATATCGTGCTCCCCGATGCAGACGCTATCAATCGCGTACGTGAGCTATTGCGCCCGCTGCGCTGCTTTCAACATACGTATCTAGTTGTTGAAGTCACTGCTAATGCGAAGGCAAAGCGTGTTAAGCAGCACTGGTCAAACGCGACGAATATTCCTCACCCACGTATTGAGCTGATACCAACGCCCTCCCCTTCGGGCTACACGCGCTATTGGTACGGAAACGCCCACCTCAAAATTACTCGGGATAGCTACAAAAAGGCTGAACAGCCTTTATGGGAGGCGGTACGCTTTGCAGCGTTTATGGCGATGCTGGTACTGGGGTTGTGTGGAGACGAGAACTCGGAATGAATAAAATATCAGATGAAACTATCCCCACCGACTTCGCTAAAAGAGAGTGGGGATAAGTGAGTGAATGCATCGGAAGTTGGCGGTCAGCGTCTTCTAGCCGCCTACCGCCTCATAACGGGTGATGAAGCACAGCTTTTGGCTGGCGAAGTTAGCCCAACGCACTGTTACTTGAAGCCGCTGGCCCATTCTAGGCGCCCCTTCTTCGATTACATGACGGTCGGTCAGGAAAACGCGCAGGTTACCCTTAGCAGTAATTAAGTACAGCGACCAGACTTCGTGCTGCATCAACCACTCCGGCCCTTCAACGCCGGCGACATACACCTCCCCTTCAAATTGACGGTCTACCTTTTGAGTGGCCGTTTGCGATGTTATTGCCATGCTTGATCCTCCCATGCCCATAAGGTGCGCTCTAGCTCTGCAAGCAAACGTGGAATCGCTTGGCGATTGGCATCCAGCCCCAGCTGTTTAAGCGTGCGGCCTACCCAGGTTGTTAACGCATCTAGGTTAGTGCGCTCTTGCCCGTCACCCAGCCACATCACCAAAGCACAGCCCGGTGCTAAGCTAGTGGCGGCAGCGAGCGACTCTGCCAAGCGGCGCTCAAGGCGCTGTTGCGATTGCAGTGCTGCCATTACGTGCAACGTTTCTTCGATGTCATCACGGCGCTTTACTGGCGTATTGAACGGTTTCATCGATTTCTCCTAGGCACGTTTCTGGTTCAGCATGCGCTCAAACGCAGAGCCATCTTGGCGCGTTAGGTTGGGCACGAAGCGTGAGTAAACACGGAATAACATTTCGGTTGTGGTGTGACCCATCTGGCGGGCAATCCACTCGGGGCTCTCACCTGCCGCCAGCCATAGTGTGGCGGCGGTGTGGCGAGTTTGATAAGGGCGGCGCTTACGCAGCCCTAGCTCCTCCAACAAGGGATACCACACCCGTTTCGTCACATTGACGTGGGATAAGGCAGTGCCTTTGCGCGTAGTGAATACCAGCCCCGTTTTACCCGTCACCTCAGACTGCGCCTTCAGCGCATCAAAGACGGGTTGTGACATGTCGATAGAGCGGAAGGAACCGTCAGTTTTCGTGGGTACTATCTGGCCACGCACCAGCGCTTGGTGAACTAAAATCTGGCGACGGCCAAAATCCACGTTTTCCCAGATTAAGCCGTCGATCTCACCAGTACGCATGCCGGTGAAGAAACGCACGGTATAGTACTGACGGAAGTCTTCCCGTACGCGCTGAATGATCTGCTGCACCTCCTCAAGCGTAAACGGCTCCACATTCGTGCGCGGCACATTGAGCGATTTAATCCCGCGATAAGGTGAGCTAAACTCATAGCGGTCGGCGGCTTCATTTAGCATCATGCGCAATGGCGTCATGATGTGGTTAATGCGACTGGCGGAAAGCTTCTTGCCGCTCCGGGTATTAACTTTGGCGAGTGAGGCCCGGAACTCAAGAATTTCTGCACGAGTGATGCTGCCGACTTCCTTATGCCCTAACGCGGGCAAGATATGGCGATCTAAACAACCCTGCACGGTGACAATTTGTGATTCACGCCATTCGATCTCTTTCTCTGCAAACCACGTTTCGGCGAACTGGCGTAGCAACGGCGTGGCGTGATAACCCCCAACCGCCGTTAATGCACGCTTGCTTAACGTCTTGGCACGCGGGCTATCTGGAAAGTAGCGACCATAATCAAACGAACCCAGCGTAATCTCCGCCTCAATCTTCTCCAGAATCCGCTCTAGCTTTTTGCGATTCGCCGTTGTGTTATCTAGTGTCGTTTGCTCACGGCAGCGTTTGCCTAAATAGCGAAAATCAAAGTACAGCTTGCCTGTTTCTTTACGTGCAGCAACTTTACCCATGGCACACACCTCCACCCGCCATCGGCACACCCATACTCTCCTCTTTTGAGTGCAGCTGCATATCGCGCTCAATCGGTTCCCACAGGTACAAAATCTTGCGGCCGCCAAACGGGCGAATGTAATGAATACCTTCCAGCAGCACGTCATCTTTTAAACGTTCACGGATGGTGCGTGCGTCATACTTGATGCGCTCGGCAAGCTCACCTGTCGTTAAGTAGTGAATAGACATCTTATGTACTCCTTAGTGGCCTTATGTAGCTTACACGCTACATAATAGGCAATAAAAAGATGCTGTCAAGCGCCTTTCGTAGCGTTTACTCAACATAAGATGCGGAGGGGCAAAATATTTGGTAGGATGCAGCCAATTGAAAAAGGCCACTTCCATGATTAGATTTCGCTTAAAAGAGCTACTTGCTGAGAAAGGTTTTCAGGAAAATCGGCGGGTTACGCTTGATGAAGTGTCACAGGCCACTGGCATTCACCGCACGACACTATCCAAAATTGCCAATCAGCGCGGCTACAACACCGGAACAGAAAACGTAGACCGGCTTTGTGAGTATTTTGGTTGTAAGGTTGAGGATGTCATCGAGTATATTTCAGCGTCTAATACTCCAGACACGTAGAGTTCAGATAGCTTTTTAAGCCGCCTAGGTTGTCACTCATAACTCAAAACTGAACGCTCAATTAAAATATTGATTTTATTGATATTTCAATAAAATAAAGATCCATAAAGCCTGCTGTTTTGGAAAGGAAGTTCATTGCATTGACCAGGAAGTCTTTATCTAGTAATTTGACTTCCCCAAAGAATTTAACTTCCAGATATAGAGGCATTCATGGCCGAGTTTTCTCATACTTTTCCAGCAGCTCGTGGAATTCAGTCTGGACGGCCATGTTATGTGGCAATGTGTCCGCTTCGGTTAGTGCCAAAAATTTTTATTTTTGACGGACAAGAAGTCCCCCCTGAGCTCAGAGCCCAGCGCGTCTTGAACCGCACCCGCATCCCCGACATCGTAAGCTACCTAGTAGACAACCCTTCTGACTACACACTCTCTGGTATCACCGCCTCCGTTGATGGGCAGGTTTCGTTTGAACCCAGCACAGATACGGGACTTGGGCAAAACCTCGGGCTGCTGTCTATTCCAATGGACGCAAAGATCCTAATTAACGATGGCCAACACCGCCGTGAGGCTATCGTACAAGCGATTGAACAAAATCCAGAGCTTGGGTATGACAACATCCCAGTGCTTTTCTTCATCGACGACGGACTTAAACGCAGCCAGCAAATGTTCGCCGATCTGAACAAACACGCAGTGCGGCCAAGTGACTCCATTAGCACACTCTATGATCATCGCGATGCATTATCTGAACTTGCTAGAAATGTTGTTCGTGAAGTGAAAGTGTTTTCAAGACTGACCGAAATGGAGAGATCAAGTATCTCGAATCGGAGCAGTAAATTTTTTACGTTGTCAGCCATAAAAAACGCATCCAAAGCATTACTGATGAAGGGAAAAAATACCCCTATCACGGCAGAAGAGGAGAATCTAGCAATTCAGTTCTGGAACGAAGTGGCAGAGAACATGCAGGACTGGCAGCTAGCTCTAGAAAAGAAAGTCGCCACTTGCGAGCTGCGTGAACAGTATGTCCATGCTCACGGCGTTATGTTGCAGGCTATGGGTCACGTCGGCTCTGATCTTATTTGTAAGCCAAAATCCCAGTGGTGCGCCATTTTACAAGGTCTACAAAAAATTGATTGGGCTCGCGCAAATAGTGATTGGGAAGGACGCGCCATGCATCATGGCCGTATCAGCAAAGCACGAAGTAGCGTAGTTCTCAGCTGCAACTACATCAAACAACAGCTCGGTGTTCCGCTTACCCCTACAGAGAAGGAATACGAGGAGTCGCTCAAATGATGGCAGAAGAGAAATTTATTTTTTCAGACCACCTTTCAATGATCCAGGACTACACCATTGGTGGCCGTCCACTCGTAGATTTAGTGCGAGAAATTCAGACTATCTACTGCTCTGATGACCGCCCTTGGATCATTGGCTTTAGTGGTGGCAAAGACTCCACCTGTATTTTATCGCTGATTTACATGGCGCTACTTCAGCTACCTACAGAGAAGCGCAAAAAACACGTATATGTCGTTTCATCTGACACATTGGTAGAGACCCCTGTCGTCGTTGACATGATCAAGCGAGTAATAGCCACTATCAATGAAGCCGCACCTCGTGAAAGCTTACCGATGAGCGCTCACAGCGTGGTGCCGAAAATCGATCAAACATTTTGGGTAAATTTACTGGGCCGTGGCTACCCAGCGCCGAACCAATCTTTTCGTTGGTGTACGGAGCGCATGAAGATTGATCCTGTTAGCGAGTTCATTCTCGATAAGGTCGCTGAATTCGGTGAAGCCGTTGTCGTATTAGGCTCCCGTAGTCAGGAGAGCGCTTCACGAGCCCAGGTAATCTCTAAACACAAAATCGACGGCTCTGCCCTAAGCCGTCATAGCTCACTCCCGAATGCATACACGTATATGCCAATCGAAAGTTGGTCGGCAGATGAAGTATGGATGTACCTAATGAGCGCCCCCTGCCCCTGGGGCGGCTCTAATAGAGAGCTGCTAGAACTTTATAAAGGATCGAACCAGGGCGAGTGCCCCATTGTTATCGACAAAAGCACTCCCTCTTGTGGCAACAGTCGCTTTGGCTGCTGGACGTGCACCGTTGTTACAGAAGACAAAGCGCTTCACGGCTTGATCGAGTCAGGTGCCAGTTGGATGAAGCCTCTGCTAGCTTTTAGAAACATGCTCTATCAATCTCGGCAGCCTGAAAACTCCGAGGAGTACCGCAACTTCCGTCGCCGGACGGGTCGCGTGTCATACAACTCAGGCGATATCAGCGATGACAGCATTCACGAAATTCGCCACATACCTGGCCCTTATTGGCTATCAAAGCGCCAAGAATTTCTTCGTGAACTTTTGACCATTGAGAAAGAGATTAACGATAGCGGAGAGTCCATCGAACTGATCACGCGTCCTGAATTGCATTTGATCAGAAGAGAATGGTTAAGAGACCCAAACGAGCCGGACTGGGAAGACTCCCTGCCCCACATATACCGTGACGTATATGGTGAAGACCTAGATTGGGTGGAAGACGATGCCGGAGCATTCACGCGAGCAGATTCGGAAACGTTGGAAAAGCTTTCCGATACTTATGGGGTTCCGTCGGCTCTAATCCGAAAGATGCTTGAAGCAGAGCTTCAGGTGTCGGGCCTTGGAAAACGCAGAGGTATTTTGAATAGCTTGGAAAGCATCCTTCAGCGCGATTGGGAAGAGCTTGAAGCTATCAACGAACGCAATCAATCCTTTCGCAAGCGTGGCAAGTTGTACGTTGAGGAAGTAAAAGACGAATTTTCAGAGTTTTTGAATTAATGCTTATCAAAGAGCTTACGCTGACCGATTTCCGAGTTTATGCTGGCATCAACCATTTTAATTTAGCGCCCGAAAAACACTACGGAAAAACCCGCCCCATCATTCTCTTTGGAGGACTCAACGGGGCTGGTAAAACAAGTATTCTTTTAGGGGTAAGGCTTGCCCTCTACGGACGCCTATGCCTTGGCTCTACCGTTTCTCAAAAACGGTACGATGAGTTTCTCCTGGATGCCCTACATCACTCAAAAGAGACTGACCGTTCTGCGAATCAGGCATCTGTTGAACTAACATTCACATATGCCAAGCTTGGCACGGAAAACCAATATCACGTTCTACGTGAATGGCAACGGAAAGGAAGTGGTGTCAAAGAAACTCTGACAATCCTTGAAGACGGCACTCCTATCAAAGGTCTTAATTACGACCAAGCGCAGAATTTTCTTAATGAACTTATTCCTGCTGGCGTATCTGACTTGTTCTTTTTTGATGGTGAAAAGATAGCTCAATTAGCGGATGACACAGGTGGAGCCGCTTTAGAGCAATCCATTAAGAAGCTACTTGGACTGGACGTAGTTGAAAGGCTTTCCGGCGATTTGACGGTACTCAACCGCAACCTGACCAAACGATCATCAGCTCAAGAGATTCAAGCTCAAATAGATTCCGAACAATCCAGCCTCCAGGATTGCCGTACTCGTGTCGAGTCGATTCGACAAGAGATCACTACGGCTCGTGCTCAACGTGCTGAGATTCAGGATCGAGCTAATAAGATCCAAAAAAAGATTGATGATCGAGGTGGGCACTTTTCTGCCTCTCGAACACAGCTCGTAGATGAATTATCAGAACTACAAGCTAAGCGGGAACATCTAGTTTCTCAGATTAATAGCCTAGTCTCTGATGCGGCGCCTATCGCACTGGCAGAGGAGTTCTGTGCAAGGACAGAGACTCAAATAGAGAGCGACCTAAATCTCCACAGCCTTCTTCAGGAGCGCAGGATTCATGAAGAGTATCGTGCAAAGCTAATTGAGTCGCTTGATTCAAAGTTATCAGAAGATACTTTAAGTATAGTCATCAGTGGATTAGATACACTTGACCTATCTTCAAAAGATCAGAGCCTCGATCAACTAATACATGATTTGACACCTTCCCAAGCTGGTCACCTTTTTACTACGTTTAATCAGGCTCGAAAGCAGCGTAAAGAAGTATCAACCTTATTTACATCGTTAGAAAAAATTGAAGCCGCTCTCGATGAGATAGGTGCTTCACTAGCGCGCGCACCAGACGACTCACTGATTGCTACGGATTTCGAGAATCTTCAGCAACTACAGCAAAAGCTTGGCAGGCTAGACGCTCAAATCGACACCCTTCGAAAGCAAGGTAAAGAGACTGCGAACGAAGCTGTTGATGTCGCCCGAAGACTTGATCGGCTTTACGAAACAGCTGCGAAATTAAGCGACCAAAAACGTGTGCTCGATTACATAAATAATGCGAATGGCCTTCTAAACGACTACGTAGACCAGACGGCTAGAGCTAAAATTCAGGATCTTGAAGTACAGTTCACTGAATGCTTTGCAAAGCTTGCACGTAAGGAAGACTTGGAACTGCAGATCCGCATTGACCCCCAAACGTTTCATGTAAGCCTACTCTCCGGCAGAGGTAGAGAAATTGCGAAAGATGAGCTTTCTGCCGGTGAAAAACAGATTTTCGCGATCGCAGTGCTTGAAGCGTTGGCAAAGACCTCAGGACGTCAACTGCCGATGATCGTTGATACTCCTCTAGGGCGACTAGACTCAGAGCATCGAACAAAGTTAATTGAAGGTTATTTTCCCACCGCGAGTCATCAAATGATTGTTCTTTCGACAGATACAGAGGTCGACGAAGCATTTTATACAGCTCTCTCACCAGACATTTCGCGTGCTTATAAGCTTGAATATGATCCCAAAGCAGGAGCAACTAAGGTTTGTGAAGGCTATTTCTGGCAAGAGCAGGAGGCTAGCTAATATGATTCCCTTCCGCATCCAGTTGAGTAAGAAAACCTGGGATCGCTTGCAATACATGCAAACCAGAACGCGCCTGACACCGAACATTATTGCACGTATGGCGATTTCGTTAGCGTTACGAGATATTCATACAGCGGCGATTAATGAGAGTAAGCCTGAGCACGTGCACGTAATTAATCGTGACGTGCTATTTGGTGATCAGGAAAAAGTGTATGAAGCCTTGCTACGGCAATTCTGTGCGGAGCAAGGTATCGATTCTAACATTCAGGATATTATCCGTTCATTAATTGACAGCGGTTTGCACAAGATGGGACACGTGAAAAACCTACTAGATATGCGCTCATTTTTCACCAATAATATTTAGCACCTGTAATTTTAAAGTTCACTTTAATACTCCATGATAGATGCCCTACTATTCTAGGGGGCATCTATATAGATTTTATAATCGCTAACAATGACTCCCAAAAGATTCAGATATTGAATCATAAATAACTTTAGAAGACCTACTTGCCAGCTCTAAGCTTATAAAGAACTGATCATCTAAATCACAACTAGAAAGCATCTCCGAGAAGCTATTAAAACTAATAACTGCATCCCATTCAAAATTTGAATTTTTTAATCTATATATATCCTGAAATACGCGAATCAAGGCATTAAAACCAACAGCTTTATTTAAAGAAGACCGTTTTTCTTCTTTAGACCAAGCTATAGGCCATTTTTTCCTAATAGCATCAAAAAAATTAATAAGGTTTGAAGCTATTAATTCATCCCGATTCTTAATAAATGCAATCCTAAAGAAATATTTTTCCAGGCTTGCTTGATCTAAGTGTGATAGCTCTTTTTTTCTCCAGAATTTAGATTCCGCTAAAAAGTGGTCTCTATCAGCCTTCGGATCTGGTGATATGAGTTTCACAACATTTTCGACAAAAGTTGCTTGTGTCAGAAACTCGCCTCTAACGCCTGGAGTTGCAACACCTAACCTTTTTATTGATCTATAGAAAGGACTTTTTTCTTCAGCATTTAGAATGACAGCAATATCATGGCACGTTCGTTCTGGACTTCTTGCTTCTGCTAGCGCCTGCAAGTCATAAACCAAGCTTTTATTCACCTTAGTTTGAGCGAGGTTTACAGTCGCAAATATCCCTGCCTGTGTTGATATATCAGCACCAACAAAAATAGTTACCAGAAGCTGAAAAGGAGAGTACGAACCATCAGGATTCTCAAATTCGAAATTTCCGTCATTGAAACCTGCTAACCGATGCTGCCCATCCAATATTGAGGCAATTTTATCATCTTCTCCTTCGTTAGATATTAAAGTTATAGTTTTCAAGTCCTGGTTCCAACTTACATTTTCTTCATCAATTGAAAGGATTATTGAGCTGGGAAAAGTTGCGTCAATTCCTTTTATGTAAGAACTGATTTTTTTGACCCTGTCAGGCTTTAACTCTCTCTGTATACCGAGATACTTACCAACATCATCATGTTGGATTTTCCTAACATCAGCTTCTGATATTCGAGTAACGTCAGACGCATTCATGACTCCACAATAGAAATCACCAACAGGTTGACTTACTTTTATTGCATCAATAACTACGGAATAAGTCATTTCGCCAACCCTACTTGCTAAAAATTTTATCGTTTAAAGCCTTTTGACTCGAAGAAACAGCCTCATTATACGATTCGCCAGGGTGTCTATCATGATAAGATGCGTAATACCATACAATGAGCGAAATTACGTATATTATCACTCCAAGCCAACTAAAATCATAGCTGAAAAGTCCAGAAAGATAGTCTTTAGCCCCCGTGCCTAGTTCAACCTCCCCTGATTTGACAATTTCACCGATCCTAAAATAGGAAAAGCTCACAAGACCACCAATCAAAGAAAATAGAGAGAAGATAAAAACAAATGAAAAAAACTTAAACTGCGCTTTGACCCGACCAGCAACTTTATTCAAAAGAAGTAAAAAGAAGGGGGTTATCATGGCAGTTGTTAGAATAAAAACTTCCCCCCCTTTTAAGTTTCCCAAAAAAGCATCTGAATAGCCCATTGGCAAGGCCCAGCTTTTAATAGCTGAATCTACTATAATTGGCAAAAAAGAACCAACAAGCATCCAAAAACAAGCGATAAATGTTTGTGTATGACCATTTTCTATGAATCGACTATAGTTGCTTGTCATTCTTACGCGCCAACTCACTATTTTAACTCCCAAAATGCCAAATCCTTCACTTTGGTGACTTTCTTTTTTCCATCTATACATAGGCTGTGATGCTTTGGCAGTTTACGGATCTGCATCATAAAATACTCTTCATCTTGCTTGCTTTGCGTATTGAAAATGGCCTTAATTTCCTGTGACTTTATATTGGCCACCTGATGGATAACCCAAGAAAGAATCAGAGTTGAATAATCATTATCACCGGTTTTAAAATGTGTAAGTTCCTGAGTCGATAGAATAGTCCCAACCCCAAATTCCCGACCTTCTTTCAGGATTTTCTTCAGGCTATCAAAATCCTGCGACATAAAATTGTCGGCTTCGTCGACTAGAATCATCTTGGAAATCTGGCGGAAATTACCATCCAGCTTTGAGCTACCCTGCTGATGCATTTGGGTATAGAACAAATCCAATGTCAAAGCGACAACCAGATTTTGAATGCTGGGGTCATAACCCGATAGGTTAATCACCGTTACGCCATCTACTAAATCGTAGAGCGACTGCGTTTTATTAGTATCCGGCTCAAAGATTTTAAAACCAATTAGATCGTCTAGAGCCGCATATAGAGAGTCTTGCTCAACCTTCTCCTGTGCTTGAAACTCTGCCCAAATATCTGCGAGCGTTGGAGCTGGCCTGCCCCATGTAGAAGGGTCTTCCGGATATATACCAGCTACTTCATACGCATCCATCACCAGGGTACGCACTTTATTCTGTTGCTTTGGGCCAAGTCCAAATGCTTTGGCTACTGTGGTGCGAAATAGGTTAGCCGTATGCATCGGCTGCATTGGCCGGTTCCCAAATACCGCGAACGGGTTGAATGGCAAATGGAACAGATCGTATACCTTGGCATTAGTCGCCTCTACGAATTCATCCTTCACATAGTCAGCTTTGTAGTCGAAAATCAGTATCCCTATTGGGGCTCCATCAACGTTATGGCTTTGATTGCGAACAAGCTGAGTAATTAAGGACTTAGTGAATTGCGTCTTCCCTGTGCCCATCGTGCCAATAATTCCGGTATTCGTATTGAAAAGCTTTTCGGTATTCGTAGGCTCCCAATAGATTACCTCACCACTTTGAACATCCTTGCCGAACTGGATCCTGAGTGGCTCAGTGGGTATCGCAGGTTCGGAATTGCCTATCTTCTCTTCGGAAGAATCATCAGGCGCAGCGGGGAAGACACCACCATCATGCTCTACATCCTCTTTCACGTCTGCGAGTTCTTGCTCAGTGAAAGGCTGCAGAAAATATTCCTTGGGCACGTGAAGAAGTGATGAATTTTCGATTTTCACTTTCAGCTCTTGGTAAGGCGTTCTTACCAGCTCATCGAGGAGCCCCATCGGTATTTCAGCCTGTAGAACACCCTCGGTTAGCTCGTACTTTTCTTCAAAACAGGACTCATTGTTGATGTGAGCTACCACCATGGCGCTGGGATAATTCGGGAGCTGACCAATTCCGTACTGCCCTTCTAGCCATTCTTCACGATGGTTGAAGAAATCCGCGAAATGACCATCCTCAAACACTTGATACAACTGATACTTCTCGATTTGCAGAAGCACTTGGCGAATGAATAGTCCGCGATAGAGCCGAGACGCAAGCGTGTCCGGCCCAAGGAGGTCTTCTTCCATGTATCGCTTCAACTCCAGCGCCTGCTCTCTCGCCTTGGAGAAATCAGGGCGCCCCCCAGCTTTCACCTCCACAGGTAGGAGGTAAAGTTGACCCTCCTTGAAACCTGCGAACAAGATGTCGTCAGAAATTGCACCTTTTTTAATCTTGCGATTGTGGCGCGAGAAATCACTATCGGTCATCGCAAGGCCAATATTGCCAGCCACTCTTATCATCTCGGCGACAGAGATAGGAATCCACGTGATATCTGATTCGGCCAAAAGGACACTAACGATTTTATAGGCACCGATAATGCCTTCTTTCGCAATCTTTTCTTTCGAGTGATCGGTAATCAGCCTGAGCAACCATTCACCATTGAATGCATTGAACTCTCGAATTAATTCATTGCCAGCATTGCCCAGGACATTCTTATACAGATCAACTTGCTTGGTAACAGTGATCGCGTCATAACCCGACGAGCTTGTGTATTGATCAGAGTAGTGAATCAGGATCACGCCTTCGGTGGCTTCAAAGAACTTCAGCGTGACCTTTGGATCTATAATGGTCGTCCATACCGAACTATCGTATGAGCGCTCCAGCAAGGACATAAACTCCTGACTCACCGCAAGGCTAGTGGCCGAATGATCATGATAGACGTCATTCTTGGACTGAGAGGGGCGCCAAAGCGTTCCTATTAGCTTGGCTAGCTTCAAGTGAGGTAAAGAGTTGTAATCAACACCTTTCAAACCAAATGCCGTGAAGTATCGGTCGCCTTCACTCCTCGAAGACTCACCTGACAACAGCCCAGAGCAGGCAACACCTGAGACGTGCTCATCAATGTTGTTGTCCACAGCTTCCACTTTCTGATCATTCTTAAAGAATGTCAGATGAGCATAAGCTTGCTTTTCCACATGGTTATGCTGGAACTTGCTAAACGTTAGCCTTGTCCGCAGCAAGTCGATTACCGCATCAGAATTGCGACGTGCAGCTCCCTTATGGAGCCCGTACCGTTCTTTGATTTCGTCATACATCCCCATCTCAGCGAAAACATCAAACTCAGTTTCGATCAGTTTCTCGTCGTAAAGATTGACGTGTATGTGACGGCCGCCGAGTAAGTTAGCCTGATAGTAAGATACCAGCCCTCTGAATAGCTCTGAATTTTCTGCGTTGTTCACAGAGTTTATTAATAGGGGGGCGTCATCAACCTGGCGGAATAACTGCTCAAATGTAGAGGTGAACTCCTCGATCTTGTGCTTTACAAGGTTTACCACAAAATCGAAGCTTGTATCCTGATGTGGCACTACCTCCAACCAGAGGGGGTTCTCTGGCACCGCCTGTGTATAGCTATAACGACTGTCTCTATCGAAAAGATGAGGGAGTAATCCCCGTGCATTTAATCTTCCTTTCGTAACCTCTGGTAGTACACGAAAGCTACGCGCTTCACCATCTTCAACGATTTCTTCAACCAAACTCAGATAGTAGGCCATGACCAGCGGATGGAACGGAGTAAAAAATTGGCGCTCCTCAACTATTGCCAGCCCGGTGCAAATCACCAGCCGTTCAGAGCTATCGAGCGGCTTACCCGTCTGGATGTGCTCCAAGTAATCAACGCAAGCCAGAACATACTCTTTACCTAGTTCAACAAGTTCAGGCCCCCAGCTGGCCAAGGAGGGCAACGTTTTATGCTCTTGAAAGTAAGTAATAAGGGCCAAGTAAGCTTGATATACTCTGTCATCGGAGAGCGAAAGGCTTGAAAGTGGGGTTCCTTTGCGCCGATCATTGTCCCATTCAATGCACTCTTCGTTAACGAAAGCAGACTCTGCCTGAAGCAAAGCTTTTCGGAAGAATACGGGCTCCGATTCCTGGCTATCGAAGACGACGGTCCCTTTTCCTGGCCGATACACACCATTGAAGTTATCGTCTTTAAAAAGCCTGGCAAACCGACTTGAATCAAAAATCACTGGTAGCCGAAGTGCTTCTTTGCTCGGTTCCCCTTCAACGAGTACAAAGAGTGACCTGTTCTCATTCGTTAGGGTGAAATTAACTTCATCAGACTCATCATAAAGTTGCTCGAAATTGATCTTTCCGACTGAATTTACGTCAACTGTTTCATCGCTGTCGGATAACACCGTCTCGGTGATGAGCTCAGGATTGACATCAAGACAATGTTGGTCTGCCTGGAGTACGAGTGCTTTTCTCTTTCGATCGATAAGAAAGCGGTTTTCAAAGGCAGACAGATGAAAGACCCCATTTTGAACTACCAGGCAACTAAAGCTGTATTTTTCATTAGAAGCGTCTCGATTGAGCCTCAGGCTAAAAAATTCAGGTTCACCCCTATATGGCCCCGAGATAGTGAAGATCGACTTGTCACCTCTAAAAGAGAAATCGATGTCAATAACGTCAGACATGGCTTTTGGCGTAACCAAAAGCTCCTTTTTGTCTAATCGCTGACCAACGAACTTGATCTTGAAGTTGAACATGTCCTGACCACTCGGAACTTCAATGATCAGATGTTTATCTCGCCTACCCGCCGAGGTATCTTTCTTGTCTCGTACGTCAATTTCGCAGCCTTTGACCTCAATCCCTTCATAGTCAAGAGTCAGCTTTTTCTGAAGCTCCTCCTCGTCTCGAAACGCTTGGTAATTGAGCTCGGTCCAGGGAACCTCGGCCCCTTCTCCAAAATGTTCTTGTATAAATTTTGATCCAAACTTAGTCAGCTTGTCTTCCAGGTCATTCGGAAAATGCTCAACAGCAAACTCTATCTCTTCCCTTAGCTGTCGGTTCGACTCCAGTCGGCGTGCTACCTGCTTCTCGCTTGAGTTGCTTAACACCTGGGGGTCGTTGAACAACCCTAGTTCCTGGAATCGCAAGTCTCCGTTTAGCAATGCATCGTGAAGGTGCCGAAATCCGAATACACTGGAGCCTTCTTCTGTGATTAACCGAGCTTGATGCTCTAAGAGACACCGGGAAGCAACTTGATTTTGAAGCCCACCAGATATCATGAGATCCAGTGCATTTTTCGTTTGACGCGGCGACCAAACAGCATCGCCCTGAGCCAGGTCGAACGCACTATTAATTAGGGTATCAAGGAGGCTGTTATGCACAATCAGCAAAGCGCAGCTCGCGAAAGGAGGCATCTGAGCCGCCACGGTATCTCGCAGGTTTGATATATAGTTTTCCGTATAACAACCATTCTCGATATCAGGTTGCTCCAAATGCCCTGCCACCAGCAAACGCACATCATTAACTTCGAGATATGAGAGTTCGTGCTCGCCATAGCGTAGTTGACCATCGCTCCGTGTTAGCAACTCAGAGACAAGGGCATTCGTATTTTCTGGGTCTGGTGACTTGAACTGATACCGGGCGCCCGTTTCTATACGGGACTGAAGCCAACCACGTAGGTTGCTTACCAAGAAGGCTTCAAAGTGTTTTTCGGACATAAACCGCATCTCCGCTATCGCTCATTCGCTCGACGTTACCAATTCGCTCCAAAAACCTGATGATCGCTTGCTCTGACTGCCTGTCAAACCAGACCCCACGTTTTCTAAACTCCTGAAGCAGCTCTTGGAACTGAACCTGCTTTCTACTACCGATAGCTAGGTTTGTGAGTAGAAGTAGATAATCTTGAGAAATGGTCAGCACTCTCCCTGAGCGACCTCTCACCTGGACAAAGTGCGGTGCAATTTCATTCACAAATGCGTTAACATACCTATTGTTTACATCGTTTTGGTTCGTACCTTTTGTTCCAAAGATTTCCTTGGCAGTTATACTAAGTACCTCAATCAGTGAATCGCCCCAGGTTTCGTAGACACCTCCAGGCCTTATACTAAAGGTATCTAGGAGGAACCATGAGCCATCCCCGCTACACTGAAGAATTCAAAA
>NZ_JAMZBE010000058.1:0-21982 GCF_024158645.1 Halomonas sp. 707B3 | reverse complement strand
CCCTGATATTCGCCGTAGAGCGGCAATTCGGCCAGGTAGCCCGCTATGTTTTCCCGCCGTTTGGCCACCAGCGCGTGGCCTTCAATGCCCTCTTGGGCGCTGGGAGCGGGGGTAAAACGGTGGTCGAGGTCGCCTTGGCGTGCGGTGAAATCGCACAGCGTGCGCACTGCGACCCGATAGCGGCTCATGAAGTTGGCTGCCAGCGCACGTGGCAAACCTCGACCGGCATGTCGTGGCGGCAGAAGAAATCAATCCAGCGGCGCTGGTTATCCTGCAGGCGGTCACCGGGGCCTTTCACTTCGATCATACGGTAGCGAGGCTTCCCGGCGGGCGCATCGGGCATTAGCTGAATAAGATCCGGCAGGCCTGCCCGATTGTGCTTTAGGTCACTCAACAAGCGGGTAAAGCAGGCGCGTAGGTGCGCGGCGGGCAGGCAGCTAAGCGCGGCTGTTAGCAGTGGTTCGCTCAAGACACCCCAGTGCACAAACGGCGAGGTAATGCCCTGCTTCGCGTGCCAAGTCGCGCGCATCGTCTCGCGGTAGCGCCCGTCTTCTAGCTGCGCCAGGCAGACGTCGATCTCGGCTTGGCGCTGACGAACAAAGTCCTCGCGGTACAAATCCGCAGGCCCACTATGAAACGGGTGAAAAAACGCCCCCGGCAGCGGTTTGAAAATCGCCGGCCAGAGCAGCAGACCAAAAAGCCCGGTGATTAGGCAGTTTTCCACATAGAACACCGGAGCACTGGCGGTGGATAAGTGTTCGGCAACGGCGCGCTCTACCGATTGAGGGCCAGGAAGCTCCAGCACGTAGGTCGGGGCGTCCGCCACTTTCACGACCTGGGGGGCGGGCTGGTTCAGCTTGCGCGCCAAGCGCGGCAACAAGCGCCCAAGCGCTTGGGCTTCGCTCTCTCTCGCCTGCCCCAGCGCGGCCTGGGCCAGCTCGAAACCTTCCTGGTAACGGCCTAACCGCTCTAACACCCGCAGCCTGCGAATGCGCGCCTCGCTGTTATTCGATTCGGCGTACAGCAAAAGCGCTTGTTCTGCTTCACCGCTGCGTTCCGCCGTTTGCCCCAGGGTAAGCAGCAGCCGCGAGCGGCGTGCGTCTAGCCAACGGTTGTTGGAGGCCGCGGGCACTTCTGTGGCCAGCCGTTCAGGCAGCTCACCGTTTTCTAGGCGTTCGCGCAGGTGGTGTAGTGCCAGGTAGGTGTCCACCTCGTCTCGATGCTGAAACGCCCGTGATTCGGCGGTCAGCGGCACTTGTTCAAAACGCTGCAAGCCAAGCTCGGTAAGCACAAATTCGGCCCAGTCCTGGCGCAGGTTGCCAAAAAACATCAGCCGCAGGCGGTCGCACAGCGCCATGACGTTGAGCCGCACGATGTGCGTTGTTGCGGCAGGCCACCACTGGCGCAGCGGCATTGAATCGGTAAGCACCGGCATTAACGCGGCTTGAAGCGCCGTTTTGGTGGCATTAGACGACAGCCCAGCGGCGCTGATAGAAGCTTGCAAGGCGTGGCGCAGCTCGCTTAAGCGCAGCAGCCGAAACAGTTCCTCCACACTTAACAGCGGCGCGCCATCTACCCAACCAAGCGCCAGTAGCGGCGCCAGCGCCTGATGGGTATCGCCAATTTCAGGGTAGCTGAGCTTATCCACACGAAATAGCTCGCCTTTACGCATCACCATCCGCACTAACAGCGCTTGAGAAGCGCGGGGCAGTTGCGACCACTGCTGGAGCGTGTGATGCTCGTCGGCACTGAGCAAATCACCGTGGCGCGCCTGCACCCACGCGACCACAAAGCGAAAATTCGCTAAGTAGTAGAAAGGATCATCGAGGGAGGCGGTCGCCGGAGCGGCAGAGGCACTGTTCATGCATCCATTGTAACAGCGCAAACGTCCGTGGGTTAACCCACGCGGTGTTGGTAAAGCACTTCCAAGGCATCGTCAGCGGCTTGCTCGTCGGCTGTAGGCACTTCGGTAGGTTGCTCCATCACACGCGGGGTGGGCTTCGCCTGGGCAACGGGCTGGCGTCCGCCTACCAGCACGTACCACTCTGCTTCGGTCAGATAGTGCTGGCACCAGCGGCTTAAACCATCCGCTACCGTTTCGCGGCTGCGCTCACCGCCGCGAAACGCGGTCGCAAGATGAAGTAAATCCTGGCGGGCCGTGCGAGCACGGGCGTTGCCCCCGTGCACTTTAGAGAGCGGGCAGCGTCGGTCGTAGGCCGCGTTGGTGAGGGCATTTAGCCAACGCTCCACTTCATGTGCCTGAATACCGCCGTAAACTGCCACGCGCCGCTCCCCACGTTGAACGATAAGGTGAAAAAGAGATAACCGCCTACAGGATAGGCCAAAAAGGCATAAGACTGCCCGAATTTCGTGCAACTGTCACCTTAATGCCTTATTTCACGCCCTGCGTGACCTCCTCAAACCCTTGTAAGACGTTCACCACGTTGACCCCGATATCCTCAACGGCGTAGCCCCCTTCCATTAAAAACACGCAGGGTAGCCCAGCGGCCGCGAGACGTTGCCCAAGGGCAATAAAGTCGACGTGCTGAAAGGTAAAGGCGCTGATCGGGTCACCTTCAAAAATATCCACACCCAGCGATACCACCAGCAATTCACACTCTGCTCTATGGATATGCGCCAGCGCCTCATCCAACGCGGCCATCCACGTCGCAACGGAGGTGCCCGGCGGCAGCGGGTAATTGATCGTGAAGCCTTCACCTACTCCTTCGCCGGTTTCGTCGGTGTAGCCCGAAAAGTAGGGGAAGGTCACGTCAGGGTCGCCGTGGAGCGAGGCGAACAGCACGTCGTCACGGCGATAGAAGATCTGCTGGGTGCCGTTACCGTGATGAAAATCCACGTCGAGAATCGCGACACGGCGCTTGCCAGCGTCCAGCGCGCGCTGGGCAGCGATGGCGGCATTATTAAAAAAGCAGTAGCCGCCAAATTGATCCACCGCTGCGTGGTGGCCCGGCGGACGGCACAGGCCGAAGGTCGGCTCGCCAGTGGCGAGGGTATGATCGATTGCCGCCAGCGCGGTATCTTTACTTGCCAAGGCAGCGGCAAAGGTGCCTTCCGTAATTGAGGTTTCAGCAGCAAGGGCGTAGTAGCCCAACTGGCCGCTCACCGACTGGGGAATACGGTCACCGCGCATCGTACGGGCTGGCCAGATATTGGGGATGGCCTCGCCCGCGTGGCCCGCCGCTTGCCATGCCTGCCAGCAGTTTTCCAAGAACGCGACGTAATCAGCATCGTGAACCGCCAGTACGGGCGCAAGGCCGTAGTCACTGGGCGAACGAACTTCAAACGCGGCTTTGCTCAAGGCAGCCAATACCAAATCCATCCGCTCGGGGCACTCAAAGGGGGTAACTAAAGCGCCATCGTGCAGTTCGCTACGGGCTTGGCGCTGGCGGCTACCTTCGGAAAAAAACGTTAGCATGCGGTTTCCTTCTTTATGCGTGATACGGCCAGTCAGCTGCCCAACGACGCTTTTGGGCTGGGGTCTGCTGCTTTAACTGATACTCAGCACGGCTGGCAGCGGCACGGTCGGCAAAGGGTTGCGCGCCCAGTAACGCTAGTGGCGGGTTTGCCCGGGTATAGCGCGCGCCTTTACCCGTCGCGTGGGCTTGGTAGCGTTTGGCGAGGTTGTTAGTAATCCCTACATAGGTACCGCGCCTACACTCAAGCAGGTACAAATACCATGGAGAAGTGGCTGTGTTTTCCATAGCGGCTCGTTAGCTGTTCGTAGAGGTAGACACTTCCTGTTCGGCCATTAAACGCTCAAGCTCTGCCAGCGGCATGGGTTTCGCTAGCCCAAAACCTTGGAATAAATCACAGCGGTACGCCAACAGTCGCTGATGCTGCTCGTTGGTTTCCACGCCTTCAGCCACCACATTAAGGCCTAGGTGGTGAGCCATGGAGATTACCCCCTGCACAATAGCTGAATCACCGTCGCTGCTGGTGATCTCACTGATAAAACTGCGATCAATTTTGATCGTGCTGATCGGCAAGTGCTTGAGATAGCTCAAACTTGAGTAGCCAGTACCAAAGTCATCAATCGACACACTGACCTGCATAGTGTGTAACTCATTAAGAATATTGATTGCTGCGTCGGTATTATCCATCAGGATGCCTTCGGTCAACTCTAGGGCCAACTGCTCTGCTGGCAATCCAGTATCCAATAACGTTTGACGCAGCGTGGCTAGAAAACTGTCACGGTGGAACTGCAAAGGCGAAAGATTCACCGCGACCCGCAGCTCCCCCAACCCGCTGCGCTGCAACTTGAGCATATCCTTACAGGCCCGCTGCAGCACCCATTCGCTAATCGGCATAATTTGCCCAGTAGCCTCCGCCAAGGGAATAAAGCGGGCAGGGGAAATATAACCTTTAATAGGGTGCGGCCAGCGCAGCAGTGCTTCCACGCTGTCGATTCGCCCATGCCGGTTAAACAGCGGCTGATAATGCAATTCAAAGCCTTGGTGGTCGATGGCTTCCTGCAGGTCGTTACGCAGGCTGACCCGCTCGTTGGCCACTTCGTTGATGTCGTGGCTGAACCACGCATAGGCGTTACGGCCTTGCTGCTTCGCTTTGTACATCGCCATATCCGCTTGCTGAATCAAGCTTTGTGGCTGGGGAGTATCGGGCTGGCTCATGGCAATACCCACGCTGGCGGTCAAATACAGCTCATGGCCATCGATGCAGTAAGGGCGAGCCAAGGCGGGCAACAGGCGCTCGACGATGTCGATCACCTGCTTTTCGTCACTGACCGACGAAATCAGCAGCACGAACTCGTCACCGCCCAAGCGGGCCACCGTATCTTCCTGGCGCAGTGCCGCCTTCAGCCGCTGGCCTACTTCGATCAATACCTGATCACCCACGGCATGCCCCAGGCTGTCGTTGATCGGCTTGAAGTCGTCCAGATCCACGAACAGCACGCTGATGGCATGCCCCCCCAGCTGTGCCTGGGCAAACTGTGTCTGCAGGACTTCTTCGAAATGCATGCGGTTAGGCAAGCGAGTCAGGTCGTCATGGGTGGCATGATAGGCTAGGCGAGCTTCGTAGGCCTTGTGCTTGGAAATATCGTGCTGAACGCCGACGAAATGGGTCACCCCGCCATCCTGGCCCCGTACCGGTGCGACGTAGAGGTCGTTCCAGAACGGCGTACCATCCTTGCGATAATTGCACAGCGTGACGTGGGTCTCATGCTGATGCTGGATACCGTGGCGCAGCCTCTCCACCATATCCGGGTCGCTCTCCGGCCCTTGCAGAAAACGACAGTTCCGACCAATGACGTCTTCCAGCGAGTAGCCGGTCATCACGCTAAACGCACGGTTGGCGTAGATGATCGGCAAATCCGGTGCGCGGGCATCGGCAATCAGCACGCCGTTCACACTGGCTTCCACGCTGCGCTCAAGGATACGCAGCCGAGTCTGCTGCCTGCGTTTCTCTGTAACGTCTTGGGCGATACCGTAAACCCCTTCAACACTGCCATTCACTGTGATGGGTAAGCTGATCAAATCCAGAATACGACGCTGCGATTGACTATCGGTGATGGTAATTTCATTACGTGAAATACCGCCCTGCAGAACGTGCTTAAAATACGATTTGATATAATCACGCCCATGCTCTTCTACAAAGTCAGAGAAATGACGCGCGACAACTTCCTCAAGAGGAAAGCCGATCACCTTGCCGCAGGTTGTATTGGCCGTCATGAAATAGCCGCTTTTATCCAGCGAAAATACCGCGTCCGGATGATGTACAAACAGCGAACGGTAGCGCTGCTCACTCTCCTCAAGGGAGTGACTAGCCGCCGCCAGCTCTCTTGCGCGGGCGGTACTTGCCCCGGCTAATCCCACACTAAATGCCAGCAACCAGCTCATCACCAAGCCACCCACCGTGACGCTAATGGGCATTACACCTAATAAATACCAGTTGTAATGCTGGCCTGGGTAGGCGCGCAGCGTTAGGTTAACGCCCCCTGGCAGCCCAGCCAGGCGGCTTGCTAATGCCAATGAGGAAGAAGTGATGTTAGCCCTAGCAAACCCGGAGGGATGAAGCGTCAGCAGCAGTTGCTCGCCTCGGCTGACGCTGACCTGAAATGGCCCTAAGGCTAACCGCAGCTCATTATTCAGCAACGTGCTTAAATCTATCGCGGCCAATAGCTGTTGCGATTGGCTAGAGACAGGAATGGCCATCAGCATCATGCTGCGCTGCTGGTTATCGGGCACTAGCAAGCGCGGGCGCTCAAAAGGAATACTGAGCCAAGATTGTACGGTGGGCTTGCTGAGCTGGCTCAATAGCCAGTCGCCGTTCTCTTCATTGCGCCCCTGCGACCAGATTACCCTGCCCTGGTCATCAGCCAGCGCAATCTCTATTAAACTCAGCGTATCGCGAAAATAGTTTTGGGCATCTTGTTCAAACAGGCCTTCGCTCTGGCCCTGGTCAGCAGAGACAATCTCTAGCCGCTCGGCCATGCGCTGCATTAACCGAAGCTGCTCTGTCATGGCCTGCTCAGCGTTAAGCTGAACACTATCTAGTAGATAGCTCGCCTGCTTCTCAATTGAGTCACGCTGGTGCATGCTAAGCAGAAGCCACGCCAAGCTGCTAGCCAGCACACCTGCCAACCCGACTATAACGGTTAACCGGCCAGGGCTTAGGCGTGCAGCACGATGTCGCCAGCCTGCCACCAATAGAGCAGCCCCTAACAGCACAATAAATACCAGGACTGCGATGGGCGAAGAGCTAAACAGCGGTTGATACAGCTCATCGCTTTGCCAAAGCTGGGCCAGCACAAAGCCGCCAAAAAGCAGGAGCCCAACCCCTGTGATCCGCCATAACAAGCGCCATGGTGAGCTGCCAACGCCGCCCCCCAAACAAGCACTAACCCAAAGCAAAAAGAGCGTTGATAGCGAGGTCATGCGCCTTTCGCCGGTAATCAGTGACTCGCCAACCCCTTGATCAAGAGAGTTATGGGCCAGGGTATATGCCGTGAGCGCCAACAGTGCGCCTGCAGCGCCCCAACGCAGCCAAGGCCAGTGGCACAATGTCGCCAATAAGCTCATGCCGATCAAGAGGATCGCCAACGAAGCATCAGGAACCAACATAGGCCCAAGCAGCATCTTCGGCAGCACAAGCCCTACCAACAGACCTGCGCCGCCCATAAAGAGCAGCGTCGCTGACACCATTAATAGCAGCGTCTCAGCTGCTAAGTCACGCGTGTTTGATGGCATGAATCCCACTCGCTCCTGTGCGTGGTCAGTCGGCTGCTAGCGTTCAAACGAAACAGCCTCCGCCAGCGCTTTAAGCTGCTGGTATTGTTCATCAAGGTAGCGTCCGTAAGCTTCTCGCGGCCGGAAGTCTACGCCGGAACCGTGGATATGCTGCAGTGTATGGACAAGCGATGGTTGGGCTAGGGCCTGTTCAAATGCGCCTGCCAATCGCGCCAGACGTTCTGGTGGTGTATCCAACGGGGCAAACAAGCCTCGATCAGTCGTATTCACTAACTCAACGCCTTGCTCCATGAGCGTTGGCACCTGCGGCAATGCCGACAGGCGCGTTTCGCTGGCAACGCCAAGGGGGGTGAGTGCTCCCGCTTTGAACAGCTGGCTTGCTGACGGCAAATTCAGCATCGCGAAATCCAATTCGCCGCCTAACAGAGCCACTACCTGTGCGCCGGTATCGGGATAGTGCACAAACTGCACGTCGTCGATCGAAATACCCGTTTGCTCAAAAAACTGTAACCAGAACAAGTGATCCGTTGAGTGCGGTATCATGCCAAACAACAACTCGCCGGGCTGCTGCTCCACCATGGTGGCAATTTGGCTGGCCTGAGTAACAGAGTGCCCTGCATAGGTCGCGGGAATATTAACGGTGCGTGTTAATAGTGCCACTGGTGCAAAGGCATCGTGGTAGTAATCCGCAAAGCCAGCAAAATAGGCAAGATCAATCGTTTGATGGCTGCCAAGCAGAGTGTAGCCATCAGCGGGCGCCTCTTTAACAAACTGCGAGCCAAGCGTTGCGCCATTACCCGGCATATTGATTGGCGTAACCGGCACTTCCAGATACGTTTGCGCTTGCTCTGCGATCGCCCGGAACAGCACATCCGTAGCGCCGCCTTCGCCAAACGGCACCACCAGGGTAATATCAGAAGCAGGAAAAGGGGCGCTGCTCAGCTCTGCCTGATCACTCGCTTGGGTGCTGGCAGGCAGCCCAATACCAAGAGCGACCGCAAAGGAAGTGCGTAGCAGTATCCTACGGCAAATAGTCAACAGTACCTGCAAAGCGTTCACCCCCTCTCCTGCCTCATACTACTTAGCCTTGCTGGCAACATACCTTGAATTTTCGCCCACTGCCACAAGGGCAAGGCTCATTCCGGCGTGGTTTTAAACGCATGACACTAGGCGTACCGTCGATATACCACCAGCGCCCCTCTTCCCGTACAAAACGCGAGACTTCCTCTAGCACATGCCAGCCACCCGACTCACGAAAAGTGGCGCGAAAATGCACGGAGCCTTGGTCATTTTGCACGGTTGGCGCGGCCACAATATCGAGCGCGACCCACTGGGTATCAGAATCGAGTGGTAGCTGCTGAGGGCGGGTCGAGGAATGCCAGGTGGCAAGTAGGTAGTCACGCTGATTCAACGCGAAAGCAGTGTATCGTGATCGCATCAGCGCTTCGGGAGTTGGTGGCAGCGTGACCCCTTGATAATAGGGCTGGCAGCAGGTTGCCAGCGGAGTATTGCTACCGCAGGGGCAACTTTTAGGCAATGAGTGAGTCATAGGAGTGGCTCTGGCTTGTGCAAGGAGCAAACGATGTAGATGTTTTGTTTCGGTATTAGCCCTGAGTTAGGTATAGTAACAGAGCAAGATCCCTAGACAGACGGAGTACGACAACACGATCAATCATTCTTTCCAAACGCAGTGGAGGTTCTCCTATGAAGGTTTACAAACCGGAATGGCAGTGCACGTTTAGCGTAAACGAAGGCGCGGAAGAATCAGCAAACTGGAAAGAGCGAATCGCGTGGCGGCTTAGAGGGTTTGCCGACCGGCTAGAAGGCGGTGGCCGCACGATAAAAATCGACTACAACGTCTCACCACAGGTGAGCCGTGACGAAGTAGATACCTGCTTGGGGAAAGGGTTTGAAGTCACGCAACGGCTGCTTACCCAGCTTGCCCATCAACAGGCGTGCGAAGATGTGATGCGCCATGCGAAAGCAGAGCTTTACGAAGAGCAGCATCAGCACTAACAGCCAGACCGTAAGCGTCTCAAGAAAACACCCGCCCGATCACACTGGCGGGTGTTTTTTATTGGGTGCAAATAAACGCGTTAGCCTGAATATGGCGTTTCCAGAGCGCTGCCTAAGCGCTGCATAAACGCACTACATTCATCGAGCTGCGCCGTTTCAATATACTCATCCGGCTGGTGGGCCTGGGCAATACTGCCCGGCCCTAAAATGATGGTTTGCAGCCCCTGCCCCTGGAACTGTCCGGCCTCCGTCGCATAGGCCACCGCGTGCTGGCAGCAGCCGCTGGGCAGGTGATCCTGCGCTAACCGCAGCACCTGCTGATTGTCTCGGTCGGCCAGCCCCGGTACCGTCACGTTCAGCGGTTCAGTAATAATTTCCACGGTTTTGCCCTGAGCACTTAACGCCTCACTGAGCATTGCGCAGTAGTCGCTAAAGCGCCCGTACACCTCTTCAAAGGTTTCTGTGGGTAGGTGGCGAATTTCCCACTCGAACTGGCACTCCCGAGCCATGATATTAATGGCCGTGCCGCCTTTGATTTTACCCACATGCAGACTGGTATGGGGCACGTTAAAGGCATGATCCACCCGACCCTCTTCCACTAGCACTGCCATAGTATCTTCAATAAAGGTGACTAGCCTTGCCGCCACATGAATGGCGGACGTACCTTGATTCACTTGGCTGCTGTGCGCTTCACGGCCAATCACTGTGGTACGCAGGTTGGTCGCACCTTTTTGCGCCACCACCGGCTGCATGCTGGTGGGCTCGCCGACAATCACGTGGGCCGTGGTGGAGTAGTGCTCATAAAAGCGCTTAATCAGGCTGGGGGCGCCCACGCAACCGATCTCTTCGTCATAAGAGAAGCCGAAGTAGATCGGCTGCTTCAGCGGTGCCTTCGCCCAGGTGGGCACCATGGCGAGCGCGCAGGCAATAAAGCCCTTCATATCGCAAGTGCCGCGGCCATACAAACGGCCATCACCGCCATCGCGCAGGGTGAACGGGTCGCTACTCCACGGCTGCCCTACGACGGGCACCACATCCGTATGCCCGGAAAGCATCACCCCGCCGGGCGCATCAGGGCCGATGCGCGCAATCAGGTTGGCTTTGGTACCGCAGGGGCTCATCACACGCTCAGCGGTCACGCCGTAATCGGCTAAATAGCGCTCAACAAACTCAATCAGCGCCAGGTTCGACTCGCTAGAGGTGGTATCAAACGCCACCAGTTGGGTCAGCAGCGCAGTTACGTTCGTCATGTTTATCTCGTTGGTTAGGCTTTTTAGCCACCCTAGCACCCCGCATTCCCTTTGCCTACTGAGCGCTACCAGCGTCTCGCCGAATGTTGTCCGTCACGACAAGTTCACCGTGCATTCATGAAATCGTCATCTACACTTTCTACTGTTCAGTGCACCCAAAAACCTTAATAAACGTACTGCGCACGACCTACAAGGAGCCGTTATGTCTCGTTTCACGTTGCACGCGCTTGCCCTCGGTGTGGCGACCGCCACGTTAAGTGTTTCCGCCAATGCCGCTACCGAAGTGACCTGGTGGCACGCGATGGGCGGTCAACTCGGTGAAATTCTGGAAGGCATGACCGAGGAGTTCAACGCCTCTCAAGACGAGTACCGCGTGACGCCCAGCTACCGCGGCAACTACACCGAAACCATGACCGGCGCCATTGCAGCGTTCCGCGCAGGCGAGCAGCCGCACATCCTGCAGGTGTTTGAAGTCGGCACCGGCACCATGATGAACGCCGAAGGGGCGATTTATCCGGTGTATGAGCTGATGGAAGCTCATGGCCGTGCGTTTGATCGCGAAGCCTTCCTGCCCGCCGTGGTGGGCTACTACACCGATACCAACGGCAATATGCTGTCGTTCCCGTTTAACTCCTCCACGCCCATCATGTACTACAACCGTGATGCGTTTGAGGAAGCTGACCTAGACCCAGAACAGCCGCCGCAAACCTGGGAAGAGCTCGCAGAGTACGCCACTCAAATTACCGAGTCTGGTGCTGCTAACTGCGGCTTTACCACCTCTTGGCCGAGCTGGGTGATGCTGGAGAACTTCTCCGCTATGCACAACTCGCCGTTGGGTACGCTGGAAAACGGCTTTGGCGGCATGGAAACCGAGCTGAACTTCAACAACGAGCTGGTCGCCCGCCACTGGGACAACCTGAAAACCTGGCAAGACGCTGGCGCGTTCAAATGGGGCGGCCCGGGTTCTGGCCCGGATGCCGAACCCATGTTCTACTCCCAGGAGTGCGCGATCTTCTTTGGCTCCTCTGCTTCCCGTGCCGACGTCGCTGCCAATGCCGACTTCGAAGTGGGCTTTGGCATGCAGCCCTACTACGACGACGTAGAAGGTGCGCCGCAAAACTCCATCATTGGCGGGGCTACCTTGTGGGCTTTGCAAGGCCACACCGATGAGGAGTACGCCGCCGTAGCAGCGTTTTTCGAGTATCTCTCCCAGCCGGAAGTTCAGGCCGAGTGGCACCAGCAGACCGGCTACCTGCCGATCACGCAAGCCGCTTGGGATCTGAGCCAAGAGCAGGGTTACTACGATGAGAACCCCGGTGCGGATATTTCGCTCAAGCAGATGACGCTGAACGAGCCCACCGAGAACTCCAAAGGCCTGCGCTTTGGCAACTTCGTCCAGATCCGCGACATCATCTCTGAAGAGATGGAAGCTGTGATGACCGGCAACAAGTCGGGCCAAGAAGCGGCCGATGCGGCAGTAGAGCGCGGCAACCAACTACTGCGCGACTTTGAATCCGCGAATCAGTAAGTAAGCACCTGCTTCGCCGCCTGCCCTTGGCAGGCGGCGAGCCTGTTTTTAAGTGCCCCACTTATTGGTGCCGTTTATAGACGCAGGATACGTTGCCTATGCAAACCAAACGCATGACCTTCCCAGGGCGTTTTTTGCCCTACGCCCTGCTGGCTCCTCAGGTCATTGTCACGCTGATTTTCTTTATCTGGCCGGCCGGACAAGCGCTCTATCAGTCGCTACTTCGTGAAGATGCTTTTGGGCTACGCACGACCTTCGTGGGGCTGGAGAATTTTTCCCGCCTGTTTCGTGACGGCAACTATCTCAACTCGCTCTCGGTGACGGCCATTTTTGCCATTGGCACCACGCTGCTGTCCATGGCGGCGGCGCTGCTGCTGGCCTGCACGGTGAATCGCATGATTCGCTCGCGCAGCACCTACACCACACTACTGGTATGGCCCTATGCCATTGCCCCCGCCATTGCCGGGGTACTGTGGTGGTTCATCTTCAATCCCTCCATCGGCATCGTGCCTTATATGCTGGATATGGTGGGCTATCAGTGGAACCACCGAACCTCAGGGGCGGACGCCATGCTGCTGGTGATTTTTGCCGCCGCCTGGAAACAGATCTCCTATAACTTTCTGTTCTTCCTGGCCGGGCTGCAGTCGATCCCCCAATCGCTTATCGAAGCCGCCGCCATTGATGGTGCCAGCCCCATGAAGCGCTTCTGGACCATTGTGTTTCCCCTACTGTCTCCCACCACCTTCTTCCTGATGGTAGTGAACGTGGTGTACGCGATGTTCGATACCTTCGGGATTATTCACGCCACTACCCAGGGCGGCCCCGCCCAGGCCACCAACACACTAGTGTACAAGGTGTACGCCGATGGTTTCGTGGGCCTGAACCTGGGGTCATCCGCCGCGCAGTCGGTGATTTTGATGGTGATTGTGGTCGCACTCACGGTGGTGCAGTTCCGCTTTATTGAGCGCCGGGTGAACTACTAGCCGCAGGCTAACTGTTGGAGTCTTGTCATGGTTGAAAATCGTCCCTGGGCGAACTTTTTTGCCCACTTAACGCTGATGCTCGGCGTCGCGGTGGTGGTGTTTCCCGTCTACGTAGCGCTGGTGGCCTCGACCCAAGCGCCGGGCGACCTGCTGCGCGGCACGCTACCAATGTTGCCAGGTGCCCACGGCATCGAAAACTTTACCCGTATGTGGCAATCCGGCGTCTCAAACGCGGGCGCGCCGCCGGCCGGCACCATGCTATGGAACAGCTTCATCATGGCCATGGCGATTACCGTGGGTAAGCTGTCGATCTCGCTGCTTTCCGCGTTTGCGATTGTCTACTTCCGCTTCCGCTTTCGGATGTTCTTCTTCTGGCTGATTTTCATCACGCTGATGCTACCCGTCGAAGTCCGCATTATTCCGACATTTCAGGTCGTTGCAGATCTCAATATGCTAAACAGCTTCGCGGGGCTTTCGATACCGCTGATTGCTTCCGCCACCGCGACGTTTCTGTTTCGGCAGTTTTTCATGACCATCCCCGAGGAGATGTTGGAAGCCGCGCGGGTCGATGGCGCAGGCCCACTGAAATTCTTTAAAGACATTCTGATGCCGCTCTCGATCACCAATATCGCCGCACTGTTCGTGATCATGTTTATTTACGGCTGGAACCAGTATCTGTGGCCGCTGCTGATCACCACCGACCCGGACTACTACACCATTGTGATGGGCATTCAGCGCATGACCTCTGAAGAGAACCCTCAGTGGCATCTCATTATGGCCGCCGTGGTGATGGCGGCTCTGCCGCCGGTATTAGTGATTTTGTTCATGCAACGCCTGTTTGTGAAAGGCCTGACCGAGACGGAGAAATAACCATGGCCAGCATTACCTTGGAAGGGCTGAAAAAAACCTACGCGGGCAACGTGGCAGCGGTCAAAGGCGTCGATTTACATATCCAAGATGGCGAGTTTGTGGTGCTGGTGGGGCCTTCTGGCTGCGGTAAATCCACGCTGCTGCGCATGGTGGCAGGCCTGGAGAGCATCACTGAAGGCACGTTAAAGATCGGCGAGCGAGTGGTGAACCAACTTGAGCCCGCCGAGCGGGATATCGCCATGGTGTTCCAAAACTACGCCCTCTACCCGCATATGACGGTGTACAACAACCTGGCATATGGCCTGAAGAATCGCGGCTTCAAGAAAGACGACATCGACCAGCGGGTGCGCACGGCGGCCAAGATGCTGGAGATTGAGGACTTTTTGGAGCGCAAACCGCGCAAGCTATCCGGCGGCCAGCGCCAGCGGGTGGCGATGGGCCGTGCGTTAGTGCGCGAGCCCGCCGCGTTTCTGTTTGACGAACCGCTCTCTAACCTGGATGCCAAGCTGCGCGTGCAGATGCGCGTTGAGATCAAGCAGCTTCAGCGGCGGTTAAAAACCACCAGCCTCTACGTGACCCATGACCAGTTGGAAGCCATGACACTTGGCGATCGCTTGGTGGTACTAAACGCCGGTCAGATTGAGCAGGTGGGCACCCCGATGGAGATCTACGCCCGTCCAGCCACTATGTTTGTAGCGGAGTTTATTGGCTCCCCGGCTATGAACATGCTGCCGCTGGATTACCTTGCGCAGCAGGATACCCAGGGCGTGCTGAGCCAGTTGCCGAAAGAGACTGATACCGTCGGCATCCGCCCAGACGATATGCAGCTCGCCCCGCCGGCCGCGCCCTATATAACGTTGAACGCTACCTTGATGCTGTTTGAAGCCGCCGGGGCAGAGAGCCATCTCTACCTAAACTTGGCAGGCAGCGACCAACCTACGGTGGTGCGTACCGCAGGCCAGCCGCCGGTCAGCGAAGGTGAAACGCTGCAGGTGTACGTGACCAGCGATGCGCTTCACCCGTTTAATAGCGCCACTGGCAAACGTACCGCACACTAGCCCCTGCGCCTTAGGCGGGTAACAACGCTACTCGTCTAGGGCGCGGCCGGTACCGCTATGCCCCAATCCTATTCGCCTGGCCGATACCGGCATGGTTACCTGGGTATTCAAAAACGAGACGAGCACAAGCACCGCAACGACGTCTCTTGGTATATTGCCAAACGGCCTGGCACCCGCCAGAAGCGAGATGCCAGGCGACAGAAAGTCGAAAAAATCAAAGCCAGTATCCGTGCCAAGGTGGAGCACCCCTTTCGGTACATCAAACACGTTTTGGGTTATGGCAAGGCTCGCTATCGTGGACTGGCCAAAAACACTCAGCGCCTCACTTACTGCATGATGGCTGTCTGTCATCGCTTGTTCACTTGCCTGTCTTGGCAGTGTCATTGTGCCCGCGCAACATAATGAGAAACGTGATAAAGGGATGAATCGCTCATGCGGCTCTGTATCGTTAGCGAAACATGGTCTCCAGAAATTAACGGCGTTGCGCATACTCTCAACCGGATATGTCGTGAGCTGCAGCGGCTGGGCGTCACAATGGATGTGATTCGCCCTAAGCCTAAGGCACCCGGCAGTGCCGCCTATGCCACCCAAGAACTACAGGTTAACCACCTGGCGCTGCCCGGCTATCGTGATGTTCAGGTGGGATTTGCTCGCCCGTCCACGTTGCAGCGGTTTTGGCAACAGCACCGGCCAGATGTGATTTATTTAGCCACCCAAGGCCCGCTCGGCTGGGCAGCTCGCCAGGCAGCGCAACAGTTGAGCATTCCGCTGGTGGCAGGTTGGCACACCAACTTCGATCATTACTGCCATGATTACGGCGCCTCTTGGCTCTCTGCCGCGACTCGCCGCTATTTGCGCTACTTTCACAATGGCTGCGCACTGACACTAGTGCCCACTCATCAGCAAGCCACAGCTTTACGCCAACAGGGTATCCATGAAGTACAGGTGCTCGCTCGGGGGATTGATGGGGAAAAATTCTCTCCAGCTCACCGTAGTGCAGAGCTGCGTAAGCAGTGGGGAGTTAGCGAGCACCAGCCGGTCGCCCTCTATGTCGGGCGACTCGCACCAGAGAAGAATCTGGCCCTGCTACAAGAAACGCTGCAAGCCATGCGCAATGTGCGCCCCGATATGGCACAGGTGATCGTTGGTGATGGCCCAGGGCGTGCACAGTTAGAGAAGGCACTCCCTGACGCACATTTCACCGGATTTGTGGATAAACATGAGCTAGCTTGCCACTACGCCAGTGCTGATATGTTTGTATTTCCTTCGCTGTCGGAAACGTGGGGCAACGTAGTAACGGAGGCAATGGCAAGCGGCTTGGCGGTAGTTGCTTATCGTCATGCAGCCAGCGCGGAGCTGATCCAAAACGGCCATAACGGGGTGACCGTAGCGCCTAACGACGCCCACGGCTTTCAAGAAGCGGCCGTGGCACTGTGCCAACACCCCGCCGATTACGCACGAATAGGAAGAGTTGCCCGTTTACGCGCGCTAGAACAAAGCTGGTCGGGCATTGCTGAGCAGTTTCTGCGCTACCTACACCATGCCCAGGAGGCCCACCATGCGAGCTCGCCCGCTTGTCGTATTCGATCGTCTTGACCTGTGGGAGTGGCGGTTTTGCCAACGGGTCACGCATCTCTCGCTCTACCGCCCCTGGCGGCTAACGCTGAAAACAGCCAGTAAGTTAGGCGACTGGCCGGTGTGGGTACTGCTGATTGCTGCCCAGCCCTGGCTTCAACCTGATGGCACGTGGCGGATGATGCAGTACTCGCTGATCGCCCTGGTAGCTGTCACGGTTTATAAGCTGGTCAAAACCAAGCTGTGCCGAGAGCGCCCCTTTATCACTTACCTGGGAGGCGTACACTGCGGTGAACCCGCTCGAGATCGCTACAGTTTCCCCAGTGGCCACACCATGCACGCCGTCATGTTCAGCGTATTAGTGGCCGCCCACACCCCCTGGCTGCTGCCGATTGTTCTTCCACTCAGCCTACTCATTGCAATTTCTCGAGTGGGGCTAGGGCTGCATTATGTCAGCGATGTACTGGTTGGTGGCGTGATGGGCTATGGCTTTGCACTGCTGAGCCTTTATTGGATGGGGTAAGAGTCTCTACATGCCAACATGCAAAAGCCACCCAAAAAAAAGGTGGCTTTTTATTTATTATTCAATTACTTACATATCAGGCGGCATGTCGTCGCGATCCTCTGTAGCCGTCATAAATGATGTTTTAAACATCATGTACAGGCCCACCCCCGAAAACCCTAGAAACAGCACGAACATGCAGAACATCAATACCATCACCATAGCGCTTGTCCCTGTCAGTGTGCGGCCGATGCGTTGACGTCTTATAACCGCTGATTTTGGTTTACCCGAAAGGATAGACCAAAATACTTTGCATATCTGTACAGGAACTATGCAACACCCCTAAGGCGAGAAAAAACGTTATATAAATCAATGTATTAATGATTGAAAAATAAACGCAAAAAAACCACCTCACAGTTGCGAGATGGCTGTTTTGCATCGCTGCCACTCCTTGGCTTCGATGATCAGCACGGCCTTATGCTGATAAGAGTGAGCAGGCTAAGAGTCCATTCACGTCCATGATGCTTACTGGGCCTCCTGCCCTCCTCTACTGTCTATTAGCCTGCTCACGCTTTGATGGGTTGGAACTTGGTTGCTAACAGTGAAATTGGTTAAATCATCAATGGTGACACTATAAGTATTAACACTTATAACACTGCAGGCATTGGGCCAATCATACCAATAAATAAAAAATATCTTTAATATCAATAAATTAAACAAAAAAATAAAAGCCCAGCCTAACCGAAATTGACAGAAAACTCAGGGATGACATGGGTAATATTGACACATGCGACAAATGCGCACGGTTCACATCTATGCTAAGGAGAGATAAGCAGCGTTGGTAAAACGTTCCACCTCATGGCTACTTACCGGTGGCAACCCGCACCAACAGCGCTTATGTTACTCATCACACCATGACGCCCCAGCGGGGCATTATTTAGTAGAGAGGAAAGACCCAATGAAACGCACCATTGCGCTTGGCATACTCTTACTGGCCACACTACTCACCATTAGCGGCTGTAACACAGTTCGCGGTATGGGCCAGGATATTGAGCAGGGTGGTGAAGCCATTCAGCGTTCGGCGGATTAAACCATGATGATGACCGTCTACCTTTCACATGGCTTGGAGAGTGGCCCAGGGGCACTGAAAATGCAGGCGCTCAAGGGTATTGCTGAACAGCTTGATGACTGTGAGCCGGTCGTCATGGATTACCGGGGCATGGACGAGCCAGCCGAGCGATTGAAACACCTTACCGCTACTCTGCTGGCTCGTGGTGATGACCCCGCCCGCTGTGTATTAGCAGGCTCAAGCTTAGGCGGCTGGCTCAGCGCTGCCGCCAGTACGCAAACACCGGTGTTGGGCTGTTTTTTACTCGCCCCCGCGCTTGGCCTGCCTGAGTACCCAGAGACCTCACCGACGATTCAAGCCCAGCATACGCATATCATTCATGGCTGGCGCGATGATGTGGTACCCCCAGGCCCAGTGATTGAGCGTGCCCGCCTACAGCGCTTGTCACTGCGAATGATTGATGACGATCATCGCCTGCATAGTAGCCTGGACACTATCCTGGACGACTTTACACGCTTCTTAGCCCAGTGTGCGGACGCCCGCCCACCGGTTTAGCCTCAGCAACGCACCGGAAAACGAAAAACGCGTACAGCAGTCGACATAAGCACCCAAAACCTATGCAAATAATATACACCAAAAGGATAGTGCACATGTTTGGACTATTTAAGCGCGACCCAAAAAAGAAGCTTCAACAAGCGTACGAACGCAAGCTGCAAGCGGCGATGGAAGCTTCCCGCAACGGCGATATGCGCGCCAACGCCACACTGACAGAAGAGATTCTTGCCGACATCAACCGCCTTAAGGCTCAAGAGGGCTAACGCGGTGCGCACCGGTTTGGGTTTGGCTGCGCTGCTCACAGGCACCTTAACCACGCACGCCTACGGAAGCTGCCGCCATGGTGTGGGGCATCAGCTAGAAGGGCTGGGGATTCAACACACTTTCAGCCTGCTGCCCTGGGAACAGGCTGAGTGCGACCTCCCCGAGCCAACACTGGCTGATGCCGTGTTTGTACTCCCTGCCCCCATTTCCGCCGAGCCGATGCCCTAGGCGTCATCCGCCAACGCAGGCAGCAGCGTTTTTAGTTTACGGGTAAGCGTATTACGCCCCCAGCCCAGCAGCTCAGCGGCCTCGCCTTTGCGACCACCGGTATGCTTGAGTGCAGTTTCAATCATAATGCGCTCGAAATCGGGTACCGCCTCTTCCAGCAGGTGCGTATGGCCTTCTGCCAAAGCATGATCAGCCCAATCGCGAAATGCTGAACGCCAATCACCGTGAACGCTACTTTCCGACGCACCGACCGTGCGTAGCTCTGGCGGCAGGTCTTCTACCAGGATTTCCCGGCCAGAGGCCATGACCGTTAACCAACGGCAGATATTTTCCAGCTGACGTACGTTGCCGGGCCACGGCAGCCGGGTTAAGTGCGCCTCTGCCTCAGGGGTCAGCACTTTGATATCGGTGGAAAGCTCTTTCGCCGCTTCGGCCAAAAAATGCCGGGTTAGCCGGGGAATATCTTCGCGGCGCTCGGCAAGGCGCGGTAGATGAACGCGAATCACGTTCAGACGGTGGAACAAGTCTTCACGAAAGCGCCCATCATCTACCAACGACTCTAGGTTCTGGTGGGTTGCCGCGATAATCCGCACATCAACTTTTACCGGGGTATGCCCGCCCACGCGGTAAAACTCGCCGTCGGCCAGCACGCGCAGCAGACGGGTTTGCGTCTCGGCGGGCATATCGCCGATTTCATCCAGAAACAGCGTGCCACCGTTGGCCTGCTCGAAGCGCCCTTGGCGCTGGGCAGCCGCCCCAGTAAACGCGCCTTTCTCATGGCCAAAAAGCTCGGACTCTATTAAGTCACGAGGAATTGCCGCCATATTCAAAGCAATAAACGGCTTGCCCGCCCTCGGGCTGTGCTGATGCAGCGCCTGGGCGACACGCTCTTTACCGGTGCCCGACTCACCGTTAATCAGTACCGTAATGTGCGAATGGGAGAGCCGCCCAATGGCGCGAAAGACTTCCTGCATGGCGGGCGCTTCACCGATGATCTCGGCGCTTAGGCCTTCCGGCACGCTCACCGGCCGCTGGCGTTCACGGGCGTGGGCTACCGCACGGCGTACCAGCGCCAGCGCCTCATCCACATCAAACGGCTTGGGCAAGTACTCAAACGCCCCCCCCTGATAAGAGGCCACGGCGCTGTCTAAATCGGAGTGAGCGGTCATGACAATGACCGGCAGGTCCGGGTGGGCTTCGCGAACCCGTGACATTAAATCCAGCCCATCAATCCCCGGCATGCGAATATCGGTCACCAGCACATCCGGTGGGCTTTCCAGCAGCCGTGCCAGCGCTGTGTCGGCACGCTCAATACACTCGACCTCTAGGTCTGGCTGCGCCAGTGCGCGCTCCAGCACCCAACGGATAGCGCGGTCATCATCGACAATAACCACCCGTGCAACATCGGTACGTGTCGCCTCAGTCATGACGCTTCTCCGGTGCAATTAATAACTAATGGAATCAGTAAACGAAATTCGGTATGTCCAGGTCGTGAGTCGCATTCGATCAATCCTTGATGTTGGTGCAAAATTGACTGAGCAATGGATAGCCCCAAACCGCTGCCTTCCGCGCGGCCAGACACCATCGGGTAAAAGAGGGTTTCGCGTAGGCTTTCAGGAATGCCAGGGCCGTTATCAATCACGCCGACTTCGCTCACTAGCCGGTGCCGCTCGGCGCCTAAAGTGAACTGGCGCCGGGCACGGGTGCGTAGAATCAGCTCCGGTGAGGGGGTCTCTGCATCGCTCATGGCCTGCACCGCGTTACGCGCCACGTTCAATACCGCTTGAATCATTTGCGACTCATCACCGGAAAGATCCGGCAGGCTGGGGTCGTAATCACGGTTGACGGTGACATGGGGATGCTCGGCAATCAGCAGCGCTCGCACTCGCTCCAGCACTTTATGGATATTGACCGGCTCATGTTTAATGATGCGGTTCGGGCCCAGCATAGAGTCCACCAGATCTCGCAGGCGGTCGACTTCTTCCACGATGATATGGGTAAATTCCCGCAGCGCCGGGTCGTCTAAATCACGCTCCAGCAGTTGCGCCGCACCGCGAATGCCGCCTAATGGGTTTTTCACCTCGTGGGCCAAGCCCCGCGCCAGCACCTTAATGGTCTCTTGGCGGGTGGTGAGCGCCTCTTCGCGGGAAATCTGCATCAAGCGGTCTCGCGGCTCGACTTCCAGCAGCAGCTCATCGGCTGAGAGGGGCGTTACCGTATAGTCCACCGTGAGTGGCTCACTATTGAGCGGCGTGATACGCGCTTCCCGCTGGGTATAGGGGTGAAAGGCATCCCGCGCTTTGGCCAATACCTCATCAATACTTTCCCCACCGCCTAGCAAGGTATCTAGGCTAATACCCTGTACACGGCTAAAGCTCACCGCTAGCAGCGCTTCCGCCGCTGGGTTCATCCAGCGGACACGGAGTTCACCGTCGAGCAGTAGCACTGCGGTGGTGAGATGTTCTAATAAGCGCTGATACATGGCGTGTCCTGAAACGTCGCTCTAATAATAGTGTGATGAACACTAGCGTGATGGGATCGTTGAGAGAGGAACTGCAAAAAGCGCGCCAATTAAGCACAAACGGCGGCATGCACGGCTGATGGGCAGCCGGTGTGGGCACAGCGAGCCGTTATAGCGCACTGCCGAACAAATTCAGATACTCCTATGCACCATTGTAGTGCATTGCACTATTCAGCAATAAAAATAGTCACCGGATCGGTGCGGTGTTGAATACGCCCTTGGCTATCCAACAGTTCGGCCTGCAGCTGTTGTTGTCCCGCTGGCAAGCCCGCCAGCCAGAACGCATCGCTATGCAGGGCAGATTGGCTTAGCTCGCCATTCACGAGCAGTTGAATTT
>NZ_JAMZBE010000057.1:0-22141 GCF_024158645.1 Halomonas sp. 707B3 | reverse complement strand
TTAATGAACAGGCCCACCAAGTTGAAGGCAACGCTGCTCAGCGCCAGCTTGGCGAAGGATTTTGCCTCGATGGCCTGCGCACGGGCGCGGGTCTCGCCTGCGCCTTTTTGAATCACTTTGATGGCTTCAACCGGCGCTGGGTAGTGAGGACCCGCTTTGCCAGCCACAAACCCTTTGGCGGTCTCAAACGCCATCATCTGCTCAATGGCATTGAGCTTAAGCGGTGACTTTTTCTCTTCCCGACGGGCCTGGTAATCCAGCTCGCCTGCATTGGCGCGGTCAAGAATATCCAGCGCCGCCTCTTCCAACAGCTCATGGGCAACAGCCGCATCCACAGCACCCACTTTAAGTGCTGCATCTGCGCGGTTTTCAGTGCCACCCGCAATCCACTCAACGGCGTTATCGGCACCAATCAGGCGCGGCAGGCGCACGCAGCCACCCCAACCCGGCAGAATGCCCAGCTTGGTTTCCGGCAGGCCAATCTTGGCCTTCTCGCTCATCACGCGGAAATCGGTGGTCAGCAGCACTTCGCAACCGCCGCCGAGCGCCAAGCCATTGATCGCCGTCACGGTAGGGAAAGGCAGGTCTTCAATCGCATTGAAGATATCATGAACCTTGAGGTTCATCTCCACCAGATACTCTTCGCCCTTGTCGAACAGGCTGTGGAATTCGGTGATATCAGCACCGACGATAAAGGCATCTTTGCCACTGCGGATCATCAGCCCTTTCAAACCGCTTTCGGCCTGAATCGCTTTTACCGCATCGCCCAGCTCTGCCATAACGGCGCTGGATAGCTTGTTGACGGACTCATCTTTCAAATCGAAAGTGAGCATTGCGATGTCATTGCCACCCAGGGTGTCACGACGCTCCACCGTGATGGCATTGCCTTGATAGATCATGCGCGCTCTCTCCACAAGTTCGGGCTGGCACGCCGTTGACGAGCCCGCCACGCATTTCATACGGTCGTTTGATTGCCTTAGCTTGGTTGAGTTACACCAGTACGTCAAGCCCTGACTTTTGGCTAATCCGCTTGCTTGATAGACACCTTTCCAAATGCACACATTTCTTACGCTTTTTTAGCGCATAATGGCGTATCACATCGACTTTACCCGCTATCCCAACGATCATATACGTTTCATTGACGAGTTTTTAACGCTATGGGGACACTCTTAACTCCCGCCCGCATGGAAGCACTGCAAGAGCGCGTCGAAAGGATCGTAGAGCGCCTAAAGCCCTGGAGTTGGCTCTGGCCGCCCATGGCGTTTGCGGCCGGATTAGGCAGCTTTTTCCTCGTTGATCGCCAACAGTGGCTGGGGGCTGCTCTGGCGCTGGGGCTGCTGTTTGCTTGGCTACTGCTACTATCTGAAAGTTTGATTGGCCGCTGGCTGGCCCATCGCGGTCATCCGACGCTACCGAAAGGCATTACCGCTTTTATCGCTCAAATGATTCACCAGGAGACGCTGTTTTTTACCTTGCCGTTTATTCTGGTGACCACCGTGTGGAACAGCGGCCAAGCGCTGTTCGCGCTGTTGGTGATTGGCATGGCCGTGTGGTCGATTATCGATCCGCTCTACTACAAGCTCGCTGGGCGCTGGCGTAGTCTCTATTTTATGTTTCATGCCCAGTGTGTGTTCTTGGTACTACTGGTCATTCTGCCCATCATGGTGCACCTCACCACGGGACAGAGCCTACTGTTAGCATTGGTATTAACTGTTTTAGTGGCTCTACCTAGCTTTTGGCATTTATTGAAAAAGCGCTCCCTCGCGCGCTGGCTAGGCTTTTTTGCACTAACCGTGGTGCTGGCTTATGGGGCATGGCTTGGTCGCGTGTGGGTACCGCCCGCTAGCCTCTGGATGACCAGCACAGCGCTATCCCCAGCGTTTGATACACAGCAGCGCACACCTCAAGGCACCATGGCATTGACGCCTGATGCTATCCGCAGTAATGGGCTGTATGTGTATACCGCTATTCGTGCGCCTCGCGGATTAAGCGAAACTATCTACCATACCTGGCATCATAACGGTGCAGAGATGGACACCGTAGAGCTGGCGATTAACGGCGGACGCGAACAGGGTTACCGAGCATGGAGCCACAAACAGAATTTCCCGCAAGACCCTTCAGGGGAGTGGCGCATTGATATTATGACGGACAGTGGCCAGCGGCTGGGGCTGATTCGGTTTACTGTTTCAGAGGACCCTGATCAGGCGACGATGGCTGATAGCACCATTCAGCCTAGCGGGCTGAGTGCTCTTAATTTACGCCGTTTTATTCCTGGTAAGGGCGGCATCCAAAGCGATTCATCAGAGCCGGAGTAGCAGAACACCTTGCATTCAGCGACGCAGCTTATGACAATTCGCCCACTTACATTTTTCGGTAGTTAGTTAACTATGGCTTCAACAACAATTGGTTTTCGTATTGCTCGCTTGCCCCACCTGTGGCGCTCAATTCTAGACCGCAGATTGGCACCGTTGGGCTTAACCCAAACCCGCTGGGTAACGCTGTATCATCTGTGGAAGTTGGGCGAAGGCAACCCTCAGTGTGATTTAGCGCGAGCCATTGGCGTCGAAGCGCCATCCTTAGTGCGCACCTTGGGCCAGCTTGAAGAACAGGGCTTAGTAGAGCGGCGCGCTTGCGACAACGACCGTCGCAGCAAGCGCATCTACCTTACCCCAGCGGCTATGCCGTTACTTGAGAAGATTGATGACGTCGTTCTCGCAGCGCGCCAGGAGATGCTAGCAGGCCTTAGCGATAGCGACCTGACACAGCTTGAGCAGTGGCTAGCGCTCATTGAATCAAATGGCTTAGCGATTCAAGCTAGGGACCTGGAAGGCCCTAAAAACTAATTACCTTCTACCCTATCTTCTACCGCGCCACCTGCCTCTAGCGGCTTTGCAGGTGGGCGGTCGGATAATCCACTGAGCGCGGCTTTTAGCGGCTCGATATCAGCCAGATACGTTATAAAGCGTTCGGCAGTTTGTGACTCCCACCACCATAGAGTCAGCGCATGCGCATTAGACTCCAATACCAACGCATCTTGTGGTAGACGCTCCAGCAGTGTTTGCAGGTGCACACGAGCCGTTTCAGATAGTGGCCGTAGTGGCGCAATGCGCCAGCGCCAACCCGCGTGAAAAGGCTCCAAAGCGTCACTAGCGTTGGAATCACGTACCAGTACAAAATCAGGCCCAGGCGCCTGTTGCGGGTAGTGCCAGCGATACGCGGGCATCGTGCCTCTAAAATGATGTAGAGGTGGTTTGGCCACTTTAACGGCTACTCCATGCTGGGCTGCGCTGACGCGCAGCGCCATTTGACGCTTTTGTCGCGGGCTTGGCTTTAACCACATGACCGGCGCGATCACAAACATCAGAATCGAGACGATGATTAACCATTCCATTGCACTATCCACCCTATTTCGCCAAACTGAATTAGCGTTTTACAAAAACCATGATCCAGGTCGTTGTTAAGATAAAGCACCCAGCCTAAAGTAAAGGGTATCTAACAAAGCCTTTCTTTGTTAAACACCATCAAGGAGATACGCCATGAGCTATCGCCATATTCTGGTTGCCGTTGACTTAACCAAAGATTCTCACAAAATTCTCGAGCGTGCGGTGGCGATTGCTGAGCGCAACAACGGCGCCAAAATCTCTATTATGCATACTCTTGAGCCACTGGGATTCGCTTACGGCGGCGATATTCCTATGGATCTTACCAGCATCCAGGACCAGCTAGATGAGCATGCCAAGAAGCGCTTAGCGGAGATCGCCGCACCTCACGTCGAGGCCGCTGACCAGCATGTGGTGGTAGGTATGCCGGACACTGAGATTCATCGCTTTGCCGAAGAGCACGACGTTGACCTCATCGTGGTTGGCTCCCATGGCCGTCACGGCTTTGCTTTGCTGCTTGGCTCCACCTCTACTGGCGTATTACACGGCGCTCAGTGCGACGTTTTAGCCGTTCGTGTGGGCAAAAAAGGTGAAAAAAGCGACGAATAGCTTTTTTAACGGTAAAGGCCCCATCCGGGGCCTTTAGCATATAACAGCGCTAGCTATTCGCCATTGGCCATTGCTTCAAGCTCCATCCAACGCTCCATCGCCCCTTCCAGTGCCTGCTGAACATTCTCTAGCGCTTGCAGTTTAGCCGTCACAGCGGTGGCCTCCTGCTGATAAAACGCCGGGTCGCCAATCTCCTGCTCAAGCGTCTCTACGTCACCCTCTAAGCGTTCAATCTCAGCGGGCAGCGCATCTAGCTCACGCTGTAGTTTGTAAGAGAGCTTAACGGCTTTTTTAGCCGGTTCCGCCGCTGGGGCTGGAGTGGCTTTCTTAACGGCCTCGCTGGTGGGCTCGGTTTGCTGACGCGCCGCGCCTTCCCACGGTGCAGGGGGCAACTTACCGCCCTGGCGAATCCAGTCGGTATAGCCGCCCACGTATTCACGCACGCGCCCTTCGCCTTCGAATGCCAGCATGCTGGTGACCACGTTATCCATGAACGTTCGGTCGTGGGAAACCAGCAGCAGAGTGCCATCAAAATCTAACAGCAGCTCTTCAAGCAGCTCCAACGTTTCCATATCTAGGTCGTTGGTGGGCTCATCAAGCACCAGCACGTTAGCGGGCTGAGTAAACAGCTTGGCTAACAGCAGGCGGTTGGACTCGCCCCCGGATAGCGCTTTCACCGGCTGACGCACGCGATCTGGGGTGAACAAGAAGTCCTGCAGATAGCTCATGACGTGGCGGTCTTTACCACCCACGCTGACTCGGTCGCTACCTTGGGCGACGTTATCGTAAACCGTTTTTTCCAGCTCAAGCCCGGCACGTAACTGGTCGAAATAGGCCACTTTCAGGTTAGTGCCTAACTGCACGCTGCCTTCGGTAGGTGCCAGCTCGCCGAGTAAAATCTTCAGTAGCGTGGTTTTACCCGCACCGTTACGGCCAAGGAAGCCAATACGATCACCGCGCATCACTTCTAGGTTCACATTGCCTAGGATGACATCATCCCCGAAGCGCTGCGTAACGCCCTTCAGCTCGACAACCCGCTTACCGGTACGCTCGCCGCTGTCCACGGTGAGATTGGCGGTGCCCTGGCGTTCGCGGCGCTGGCTTCGCTCCACGCGCATTTGTTCAAGCTCACGCACCCGGCCTTCATTACGAGTACGCCGAGCCTTCACGCCCTGGCGAATCCAGACTTCTTCTTGCGCCAATTTTTTATCAAAGAGCGCATTTTCACGCGACTCCACTTCCAGCTCGTGCTGCTTGCGCTCTTGGTACTCGGCGTAAGCACCTGGATAACGGCCCAGCTTACCGCGATCCAGCTCCAGGATATTGGTGGCAAGCTTTGACAGGAACGCCCGGTCGTGGGTGATCAGCAGTACCGCGCCGTTAAAAGCCAGCAGTTGCTCTTCCAGCCACGCAATGGTGTCCAGGTCCAGGTGGTTAGTCGGCTCATCGAGCAGCAGTAAATCGGGCTCGGAGACTAATGCGCGCGCCAGCGCCACACGACGACGCCAGCCACCGGAAAGCGCGCTCATCTCGGCTTCTGGCGGCAGACCCAACCGGGTTAACACTACGTCGATACGCTGATGGAACGACCAGCCGTCAATGGCTTCAAGACGCGTTTGCAGCGTCGCCATGCGGTTCATATCCGGGTCGGGGTCATTGATGAGATGCTGATATTCAGAGAGCAGCTCGCCCGCTTCCGGTAGGCCTTGAGCGACCATATCAAAAATCGTCATGCCCGATGATTCAGGCAGTTCCTGGGCCAGCACGCCGATTTTCAAGCCCGGGGCACGCCAGATGGAGCCGTCGTCGGCCTGAATATCGCCCGCCACCAGCTTTAGTAGCGTGGATTTACCGGTGCCGTTGCGCCCGACCAGCGCCAGCCGCTCGCCTCTTTCAACCGTTAGGTCGGCGCGGTTAAGCAGTACTTGGGTGCCGTAAGCGAGTTGCAGCTGTTCGAGTCGTAACAGGGTCACGCAGTGTCCTCCTTCGTCGTGAGGCGCACAGTGTAACGCATGCATCCGAATTACGATGCACCCTTGTAGAGCCAAGCCAAACAACGTGCTAACGTCATAGGCTAATTAACAACAATAAAGCGGTGTTGAAAAACGCTGGTAAGGTGAAATCACCGTGACAGTGACTGTCTCCATGCATTTTGTTAATGAGTTATTTCGTGGCCTAACCGCTGCGGGGCAACCACCCACCCGCTATTTAGAACAAGCAGGCATTTCACCCTTTTTACTCAGTGCTCCTAATGGGCGCGTCACCGTTGAGCAATTTGCTGAGCTCTACCGCCTGCTGGCCGTTGAGCTAGACGATGAAACACCGCGTTTTTTCTCACGCCCTTTACGCTGTGGAACCCTCAAGCTGCTGTGCTTAAGTATGCTGGAAGCGCCTACCCTGCAGGTCGCCCTGCATCGCTATACCCAGTTTTTTCGCATACTTCTGGATGATTTTGGCTACAGCTTTACGATTGAAGACGACTTAGCTCGTCTGGCGCTGGAAGAGCATGCGCCGCTGCAAGGCAGCCGCATTTTAGTCCATGAGCTGATGCTAAAACTTTTCCACGGCATCGCTTCCTGGATGATTGCTCGCAAGATACCGCCCGTTTTAATGGAGTGCAGCTACCCGCAGCCCGCCCACAGCGCCGACTACCTCTATTTTTATCCGGGAAAAGTGAAGTTCGACCAGCCACAAACGGCTGTTTACTTCGACAAGTCGCTCTTAGAACAGCCTATTCGGCAAACAAAGCAGCATTTGGGGGCTTTTTTACAACGCGCACCGGCGGATTGGTTTTATGTCTCGTTTGAAGACCGCTTAGCCACCCACCGGGTGAGAGAGCACCTCAGTCGTCACTTGCCGGAGGCGTGTACTGTTCAAGAGGTTGCCGAGGCGCTGCATGTCTCCGTACGGACGCTCTCGAGGCATTTACAACTAGAGGGTACGCGCTTTCAAGCCGTTAAGGATGAGTACCGGCGTGACTACGCTATTCAAGCGCTGACCCGAAGCCAGCGTACGCTATCTTCCATTGCAGAAACGCTTGGCTTTGAGGACTTAGCCTGCTTTAGCCGCGCCTTTAAGCAGTGGACAGGTAACTCCCCTGCCGCCTACCGTAAAGCACAGGCGACAAGGTGAGAGGTTCGCGCTTATATCTCGGTACGAATGCGCTTTTTATCTAGCTTGCCGACGCTGGTTTTAGGGATTTCATCGACGATACGAATCAGAGAGGGAACACCCCAACGGTTGAGTTTGCCTTGCGCCACAAACTGTTCCATAAAGCCCTGAATAGCCTCTACGGTAGGCGGCTGTTTGAGATCACTGGGCACCACCAGCGCGGCCGGGCGCTCTCCCCACTTATCATCTGCCACGCCTATCACCGCCACTTCGGCAACACCCGGACACTGGCTGATATAACTTTCCAGCTCCAATGAGGACAGCCACTCGCCGCCGGTTTTAATGACATCTTTAATACGGTCGCTAATCGCTAGGAAACCGTGCTCATCCAGAGAACCCACATCTCCGGTATGCAACCAGCCATCTTGCCACAGCTCCTCGCTACGCTTTTCTTCTTTATAGTAAGCCTGGGTTAGCCACGGGGCTTGGACACGCACTTCCCCGACGCTTTTGCCATCATGGGGGAGCGGCTGGCCGTCAACATCGACCACCTGCAGCCTTACAAACGGCACCGGAAGCCCTGCTTTACAGCGCCACGGCAACTGGCTTTCAAAGTCAGCCTCGGCGACCTCTTTGGGTAAAATATCGGCCGTGAGCAGCGGGCACGTTTCCGACATACCATAGGCACTGCGGGTATCGATCCCCAACGCCCAGGCACGACTTGCCAGTGCCTGAGTTAAGGCGCTGCCGCCTACCAAGACTTTCCAACCGGTTAAATCCACCTTCTTCGATGCAATCGCATCGGCACTGACCACCATATTAAGCAGCGTCGGCACGCAGTGAGAAAAGTCGACCTTTTCGCTGACCAGCAGCTTCACCAGCATCTCAGGCTCGTATTTGCCCGGATACACCTGGGTCGCCCCTAACAGCGTGGCCGTGTAAGGGACCCCCCAGGCGTGAACGTGAAACATCGGCGTAATGGGCATATACACTTTATCTCGGTTCAGCAGCTCAAAACCGGGGGCTTGAAACGTGCTGGCCTCGCCTAACGTGTGCAACACAAGCTGGCGGTGTGTGAAAAACACCCCTTTAGGATTACCCGTTGTGCCGGTGGTGTAGAACAGCGTGGCCACGCCATTTTCATCAAAAGAGGGGAAGTCGTAATGGCTTGGTTGCTCAGCCAGCAGCGCTTCAAATTCCCCCACCAGGGGTAGCGACGTAGCCACCTCTTTTGGTGCCTCCTGGCAGAGTAAGTAGCCGCGAATGTTGGGTAGTTGGTGCGCCAGCGGCTCCAGCAGGGGTACAAAGTCTTCATGCACCAGCACAAAGACATCTTCTGCGTGCTCCATGGTGTAAAGAATCTGTTCGGGTGCTAAACGTACGTTCACCGTATGCAGTACCGCACCGATCATGGGGATGGCGAAAAAGCACTCCAAATAACGGTGGCTGTCCCAATCCAGTACGGCCACCACGTCTCCAGCCTGAACGCCTTGTGAGGTCAGAAGGTGGGCCAATTGATGGACCCGCTCTTGAAATCGGCGGTAGTCGTGGCGGCTTTGATCGCGATACACAATTTGGTTGTTGCCCGCCATGCGCACACCGGACTCCAGCAGATCCTTGATCAGCATGGGAGGGTTGGTGGCAGAAGACGTAGGAGGAAGCAGTTTTGGCGTTATCGTCGACATAAAACATACCTTTGATTGTTGTTAGATACCCGGGGCGGCTTAGCGCTCGATCAATAGCGCGATACCTTGCCCACCGCCAATGCAGAGCGTAATGAGCCCATAGCGCCCCTGAATGCGCTCCAGCTCATGCAGCGCTTTCAAGATTAAGATAGCGCCTGTCGCCCCCACGGGATGGCCAAGGGCAACCGCCCCGCCATTGGGATTTAACTTTTCCAATGGAAAACCAAGCGTCGATGCCACCGCCATCGCTTGGGCCGCAAACGCTTCATTGGATTCAATCACATCGATATCGTTGATCGTAAGCCCTGCCTGCTGAAGGCAGCGCTTGACTGCTGGAATAGGCCCCAAACCCATTAGCGATGGTTCGACCCCCGCCGTGGTGGCCACCCGCAGCCGAGCACGTACCGTCAGCCCCCGCGCCTGAGCCTCTTCAGCATGAGCCAAGACCAGCGTTGCCGCGCCATCATTAATACCCGAGGCGTTGCCAGCCGTGACCACGCCATCGCGTTTGAACGCAGGTTTTAGACGCGCTAAATCACCAAGTTCAACGCCCTCACGGACATGCTCATCACGGGCAAAGGTCAGCGTTTGCTTCCCTTTCGTCACCTCAACTGGAACGATTTGAGTATCAAAATGCCCTTCTGATATAGCCCGCGCTGCTTTTTGATGGCTATCAAGCGCGAACTGATCCAACTGCTCACGACTCAGCCCGTACTGCTGAGCAATATTTTCAGCGGTAATCCCCATATGGCCACTGCCGAACGGGTCGCTAAGCACGCCGAGGGTTAAATCTTGAATGGAGCAATCCCCCATACGGATGCCATTACGCGCCTGGGGGGCTAACACATAGGCACCACGGGACATGGTTTCGGCACCGCCTGCTAAAGCAAGTCGGCTGTCGCCTAAGGCAATTTGCTGCGCAGCTGACACCACCGCTTGCACACCGGAGCCGCATAGGCGATTGACATTAAAGGCACCGGCTTCTTTTGGGACGCCTGCATTGAGCGCAATATGGCGGGCCAAATAGGCATCTTCAGGGCCGGTGGTAATAATATGACCGTACACAGAGTGATCAATGTCATTGCCTTCCACCCCTGCTCGGCGCAGCGCTTCTATGGCCGTAAGGGTACCAAGCTCATGCGGGGCAAAGGATGACAGCGCCCCACCAAAAGCGCCGATGGCGGTGCGTGCACCGCCCACAATGACTACGCTATCCAGCTGCATACATGCTCCTTGTTAACAATACTCAGCCCCTTGCATCACGGGGCCTTGCCCAGCAGCGAACGCGCGATCACCTCTTTCATGATCTCGGAGCTGCCGGCGTAAATCGTTTGTACCCGTGCATCCAGATAAAAGCGTGAAATGGGGTACTCCTGGGTGTAGCCGTAGCCACCAAACAGCTGCAAGCAGCGATCAATCGCATGGCACTGCAGTTCGCTCAGCTGTAACTTGAGAATAGCCGCATCGGTGCTACTCATGGTGCCTTGTCGGTACCGTTCGACGCACTGTTCAAAATAGGCTCTTGCCATTTCAAGCTGGGCTTTAATCTGCGCCAGCGTAAAGCGGGTATTTTGAAAGTCGGCGATTCGCTGGCCAAAGGCTTCCCGCTGGGTGACGTACTCAAGCGTTAGCGCTAGCGCACCTTCTATCGCCCCCAAAGCTTGGGCACCCACGCCCAAACGCTCCCGGGGCAGCTCTTGCATGAGGTAGCTAAACCCTTCGCCCTCTTCACCTAATAGCGCATTAGCAGGCAGTTTCAGTTGATCAAAGGCCAGCTCCGCCGTATCACTAGCGTGCTGGCCAATTTTTTTGATCGGCTTACCACGAGAAAATCCGGGCAACGCGGTGTCCACCAAAAACAGTGAGACCCCTTTTGCGCCAGCGTAGGGGTCTGTTTTCGCGCACACGATAACCAGGTCGGCTACCTGACCATTGGTGATGAACAGTTTGCTACCGTTGAGCAGCCAACCATCGTCTATACGCGTGGCTCGGGTTTTCATCGCCGCTAAATCACTGCCTGCGTGGGGTTCGCTCATGGCAATCGCTCCTAAGCACTCACCTTGAGCCATACGCGGCAGCCATGTCTCTTTCTGTGCAGGCGACCCCAGGTTCTGCACATAGGGCATGACGATATTGGCGTGAATGTTGTAGGCACTGGCAAGGCCACCAAAACCTTGGCGAGACATCTCCTCCAGTGCCAGTTGAGTCACCGCAATATCGGCCCCCGAACCGCCATACGCTTCCTCTAGATCAATGCCTAACAGTCCAGCGGCGCCCAGCGCCTTCCATAAAGAGCGCGGTATTTCTCCTGCGTCTTCCCACTGCGGGTAAAACGGCGCCACTTCCTGTGCTAAGCAGCGGGTAATCATGGTGTGAAAAAGCGCGTGTGTCTGCTCGTCCATCATGACTCCTTAAACTCTTGGCGCAGGTGGCGCTTTAAAATTTTCCCTGCCGTGCTTTTCGGGAGCGCGTCAGTAAAGACAATCCGTTTAGGCACTTTATAGGGCGCCACAATGCTTTTGGTGTGATGAATCAGCTCCTGCTCGCTCGCCTCCTGCCCCTCTTTCAGCACCACCACTGCCGTAATCGCTTCAATCCACTTCTCATCCGGAAGGCCTATCACGGCGACCTCAGCAATCGCCGCGTGCTTAAAGAGTGCCTCTTCCACCTCTCGGCTAGCCACCAACACACCGCCGGTATTAATGACGTCTTTAATACGATCTACGATATATAGGTAACCCGCCTCGTCGATATAGCCGACATCTCCTGAGTGAAACCAGCCGCCTTGAAACGCTTCAGCGGTCATCGCGGGCTTATCCCAGTAACCCACCATTAGCTGCGGCGAGCGATGCACAATTTCACCATGTTCACCAGGGGCAACGTCGTTCCCTTCTAAATCGACGATGCGCGTTTCTACCGTAAGGATCGGGCGGCCCGCCGATGCCGGGCGCTCCGCATGCTCTTCAGGTCGTAAAACAGTCGCTAATGGGGCTATTTCGCTCTGGCCGTAGCAGTTGTATAAGCCCACGCCAGGAAAGCGCTGCTGCATCTCTTCCAGTACCGGTACCGGCATAATAGAGGCACCGTAATAGGCTTTTTTCAGGGTAGAGAGGTCGTGCTGGCCGAACTGCGGATGGCGTAAGAGGCTAATCCATACCGTCGGCGGTGCAAAAAATGAGGTAATCTGGTGCTGAGCAATGGCGGCTAAGCAGCTGTCTGGCATTGGCGCTTCCAGGAGAATAACCGGGGCACCAAGCAGTAACGCGGGCATCAAAAACACGTGCATTTGTGCCGAGTGGTAAAGCGGCAACGCGGCCAACATCGCCTCACTGCCTTTAATATCCAGCTCTACCATGCACGCCATATACTCTGCCATTAACGCCTGATGGCTCATCATCGCGGCCTTGGGCGCGGCGGTCGTACCCGAGGTGTAGAGCAGCTGGGCAAGGCTACTCCCCTCTAGCGCCACGTCGGGCTCATTACTTGAGTGGGACGACCCGACGCAGGCTAATACGTCGAAGCCGCCAGGCTCCACAGCATGCAAGGTGCCATTCACCGTCAGCGTGATTGCCTGAGTGGCCTCGCGCACTTTGTCCGCAAGTGAGGCATCACTCAGCACTCCCTTGGCGCCTGACTGCTGCAAAATGTAGCCAAGCTCTTCACTGCTCAGGGCAAAGTTGACCGGGACATGCACAAGCCCAGCCTTAACCGCTGCCAGCCAGGCAATCACATAGGCATCTGAGTTTTTTCCATATACCGCTAGTCGGTCTCCTGGGACAAGCCCCGCCTCTAAAAGAGCGTTAGCCACTTGGTTAGCGGCCACGTTGAGGGCTTGATAGCTCCATGAACGGTCAGCAAAGCGAAGCGCAAGCTGCTGGGGGTATTTGCGAGCGCTGCGGTTAAGCGCAGCGCCAATGGTATTACGGTGGATTGAGTTGGTAAGCGTCATGCTAAGTCCTTGTTGTTATGGTCTAAAAGGCTTCAGCGATGAATTAACCCGTTACCAGTGGGCAGACACTTTCAGACAGCGGCCGGAACGCTTCCTCTGCTGGGATAGTGCGCACGACGCGGAAAAGGTCGTCTGCATCGGCCGACTCTTCTGGCGTTTTCACTTCGACGAGATACATATCATGCACCATACGGCCGTCTTCACGGATATAGCCATTTTTGGCAAAAATATCGTTAATCGGCGTATCGGCCATCTGCTGTCGCACCGTCTGTGTATCGTCGGTACCCACCGCTGCAATGGCCTCTAGATAGTGGCGCGTGCTGGAATAAATCCCGGCGTGAACCATGGTCGGCATGCTGCCTGTGCGCTCACGAAAACGTTCTGCCCAGGCCCGCGTCTCTTCGTTAAGGTCGTAATACCACGCCTTGGTAAACTGAAGCCCTTGCGCATTCTCAAGACCAATACTGCGGATATCGGTACTAAACAGCACCATACCTGCCAGCACCTGACCGGCCTGCGTAATACCAAACTCACCCGCTGTTTGTACGGCGTTAATGGTGTCGCCACCGGCATTGTTTAAGGCAATGACATCCGCGCCAGAGGCTTGCGCTTGTAACATGAACGATGAGAAATCGTTATTGGGGAATGGATGGCGAGCGCGGCCTACAATGGTTCCGCCATTTTCAGTCACTACACGTTCAACGTCCGCTTCTAGCGCATGCCCAAAAGAGTAGTCAGCGCTGAGTAGGTACCAGTTTTTATAGCCCTCTTGCGTAATCGCTTTGGCGGTACCATTGGACATTGCCCAGGTGTCGTAAACCCAGTGGATATGATTAGGCGAGCAGTGCTCATTGGTAACACCGGATGAAACCGCGCCATTCACTAGGCCCAGCTTATCGGCCTCTTGCAACAAACTTACTGCCGCTAATGTGACCGATGACGCCACCAAGCCTGTGACCATGTCGACGTTGCGCTCATCGATCCATTCACGTACGACGCTAGAGCCGACATCGGGACTATTTCGGTCATCGGCACTAAAGACAACGATATTGGCACCCTGCACGCTACCGCCAACATCTTCTATCGCCATATGAATGGCATCTTCGCCAAGCGGGCCGATGGGGTCACGGTAAACGCCTGACATATCAGCCAAATAGCCAATCCGAATCTCATTATCAGAGATGCCTTCATTGGCCGTTACTTGAGGCGCGTAGACCGCTGTAAGCACCGCTGCGGATAGTGCTGTCATTGCGAAGCGACGTGATAGCTGCATGATATATACCTGTCTATTGTTGTTATTAAGCCAGTATTTACTGTGCATTTATGCGATGAACCACCTGCATAGTAAAAGTAAACACTCGGCTTCTGTTTACCTAACAAGCCAGTTTTTTTGCAATTCGTGCCATTCGTACTGTGTGTGAACGGTAGGAGCATTAGTGGTTGTGGGCCGCCAGCGTTACAATAGCGTTAATGACACATGGCGGAGGAATACAGTTTGGCAAGCACTGAGGCCGATACGTTTTTACCCGAAGCACTGCAATTTCGCTCTTCGACGCCTTTGGTGGATATTGGCGCGAATTTGACCCATGAAAGTTTTCAGCGCGACCTGGGTGACGTGCTGGCGCGGGCCAAAGCGGCCAATGTCACGACGCTTATCGTGACCGGAACCGATGTCGCCCATGCAAAGCAGGCCGTGCAGATGGCGCAGCAGTACACGGGGGTCTACGCAACGGCGGGCGTTCATCCCCATGATGCCAGTGGGTGGAATGACACGGTCGCCCAAGAAATGCGGCAGCTTTACCGTATGCCGGAGGTCGTGGCGGTTGGCGAGTGCGGGTTAGATTTTAATCGCAACTTTTCAACCCCAGAGCAGCAGGAGCATGCGTTCGAGGCGCAGTTGGCTCTGTCAGCAGAAAGCGGCCTGCCGCTGTTTTTGCATGAGCGGGATGCTGGCAAGCGAATGCAAGACATACTGCGCAGTTGGCGAAATGATATTAGCCAGGCGGTTATACACTGCTTTACGGCGGACCAAGAGACGCTGCATGGCTATCTTGATTTAGATCTGCACATTGGTTTGACGGGCTGGATATGCGATGAGCGCAGAGGCCATCACCTGCGCGACATGGTGCGCGATATACCGCTAGACCGCCTGATGGTGGAAACCGACTGCCCTTACCTACTGCCCCGCAATTTGCCTGCTAAATTGAAGGGACGCCGCCACGAACCAGCGCTACTGCCCTGGATTGTTAAAGAAATAGCCCGCTGGCATGACGTGAGTGATACCGAGCTTGGCGCGGCGACCACTCGCACCGCCCAGCGTTTTTTCCGAATTGAAGCGGACGCTTAAAAGGAGCAACTGCGTGGCTGACTATCCTGGATTTATTGCCATTGAAATAGGCGAAGATAATGGCTTGCCGCTCTCTATTGCGTGGTCGTTACCCGACGGGCGAATCAAACAAACGCTGATCCAGCCGGACGACAGCTGGATCACCGAAGATAGCAATGTGATGGGTGCTTATAGCATTGAGGAGTTAGAGAGCTTAGGCGTCAGCCCTCTAGATGTGATTCGTGAATTAGAGAACGACCACTTCTCTGCCACGCTATACACCAGCGATAACGGCGAAGATGAGGCCGCGCTGGCGCGTTTGTTTGATACCTACGGCCTGGACCCCTTTGTAGAGCTGGCACCCGCAGAGGTACTTTACGATCAGCTCAGCTCTAGTGAATGGCACCGCCTGCGTAGCGAGATGTTTAACGACCTGGGCTTAGAGCCAATGCGTCCGGAGCACGAAGTTGAGGTGATGCTCACGTTGCACCAACAGCTTAATGAAAAAGATTAAGCGCTAACTTCAGTGGCTGCTAGCAGCGCTCTGCCTGCGGCTATTGCCTGTTCCAACGTATCGCCCTGCTGATAGTAGCGCGCCAAGGCTAAGTAGAACGCATTGGCGCGTTGCGGCAACCCTTCTGCTAAATAGCGCTGCGCCCGGGCAGCGACTCTCTGCGCAAAGGCATCTCGATCTACCTCTACTTCGCCCCCTAGGTTATCCACACTAACGTGAAAGGTACGCCCGCAGGCCTTTGTGAATAGCTGTTCCAGCGCCTGAGGAGCAATTTCAGCATTTTCGAATGCCTGCTGCTCTTGGGCGTTACGGCCATCGGGCAAGTACCAATAGCCATAATCTTCTAACAGTCGCCTTTCTTTACCCGCAATACACCAATGGCTGATTTCATGTAGCGCGCTGGCAAAGTAACCACGCGCAAAAATGACCTGATGATAGGGTGTTTGTTCGGTTGCCGGACGATACAGCGGCTCATCGCCTCCTTTTATCAAACGCGTCTGGCAATGCGCCGCAAAGACGCCATCAAACAGCGCCATAATATCGCCCAGGGTCCAACGCTCTTGCTCTTCAATCACCATATTGCCACTTTTCCCATGCATTTCGCGCAGTATACCCGCTGCGGCTTAACCAGCTAAAGAGGAGACAGCAAAGCGCAGCGACTCCTGCTACTCTATCGGCCTTTCTTAGGTCTCTTTGCTAAAGGGGAGCCATACCTTGGGCGGCTTTACTAGCGATATCAAATCCATCTATTGGCCAGAAACTCGCACACTTGTTGCGCTGGCCTTGCCTATTTGCGGCGCTCAGCTAGCCCAGGCGGGCATGAGCGTTGTCGATGTCATGATGACAGGTAGACACAACGCAACGGACTTAGCCGCCGTATCAGTAGGCTCAAGCTTATGGATGCCGCTGATGCTGTTTATGACCGGCACGCTGATGGGGCTAACGCCGATCGTGGCGCACTTACTGGGCGGCCAGCGCAATAACGATATACGCCCGGCCGTACATCAAGCCCTTTGGGTGGCGTTGGCATTAGGCATCATTGCCGCAGGTTTATTATGGGTCGCCGTTACACCTATTTTTGAACTGATGAACGTTCCTCCTGGTGTTGCACAGGAGTCGGCGGCTTATCTAAGCGCCGTTGCTTTTGGAATGCCTGGGATCGCGCTTTTTCAAGCGTTACGCGCCTTTTCAGATGGCATGAATCATACTCGCCCTGCTCTCTGGATCAGCCTTGTGGGCCTTGCCGTTAACATCCCCTTTAACTATTTGCTCATTTACGGTGGTGATGGCCTAGTCAATCTATTGGGTGCTGGCATCCCTAATAGCTTGCAACAGCTACCGGCGCTGGGGGCTTTTGGCTGCGGTATTGCCACCGCTATTTCGATGTGGACAATGGCAATCGCGATGGCGCTTTATACAAGGCGCGGAAACACCTACCGCAGCGTTTCACTTTGGGAGCAGCTTACGCCGCCACAATTGGCGGGCATTCGTGAACTTGTGGTGGTGGGTGTGCCTATCGGCGTCGCGATTTTTGTTGAAGTCACTCTATTTACTCTGATCGCGCTGTTTATAGCCAGCTTTGGAGAAGTCACTGTAGGTGCGCACCAAATCGCCCTCAGTTACACCACCATTCTGTTTATGCTGCCCATGTCGTTAAGCATGGCGTTGACCGTTCGAGTAGGTAATACGCTGGGCCAGCAACGTTTAGCGATGGCACGCAAAGTCGCTTGGAATGGCATTACGATTAGCATTATCGTCGCGGCTATCAACAGCACGCTATTATGGTTTACGGCCGCTCCGGTGATTTCACTCTACACATCCAATACTGAGATCCAGGCACTAGCATTAACTATTATCACGTTAGCGGTTGTTTTTCAGCTATCGGATTCATTGCAGGTGAATTTGGCAGGGGCACTACGCGGTTATAAAGACACGCGCATCGTCATGGTTATCACCGTGCTCTCTTATTGGATTGTGGGCTTAGGAGGTGGCCACTGGTTAGGAACCTATGGTTTGGGAGGTGTGTCTGACCCAATGGGCGTACACGGATACTGGATTGGGCTGATTGCTGGTCTCAGCACAGCTGCTGTATTGCTGGCTTGGCGATTAAAAACGATCAGCCAACAGGAGTAATCCATGCTTCCCAAGCAACGTTACGGCAAGTGGCTAGCCGCTTCGGCTAGCCTATTTCTTATGGCATGCGGTGATCACAGCGCCGATCAAGCTTGGTCTAGCTACCATCAACAGTTGGCGGATGCGCTCAACGCCCCTCCACCTGAGCGGATGGAGCCTCGTAACATTGGTGCCTTTCCTGAACGCCAGCAACGCTTAATTGAGCTGCCTGAAACCCGTGATGGCATGCTCAACATCTATGCACTTCGTGAGTGCCAAATCACTTCCCTGATTGCCGCTCGTAATAACCAGCTTGGCCGAGTTGCGCCACCCAGCCAGCACTGGCTTTATGAGCGCACCCTTTGGCAGCGGCTGGATGCCTGCTGGAATAGTGATGTGCCAGATAGTTTAAGTGAAGATGACAAAGCACGCCTCGCACATCTAACCGAGTTAAAAACCGAGCAGTTACCCGCCGTCAGTTGGAATGCCATTTTTGATTCCGAAGAGTGGGAAAAAAGCTTTTCCAGAGCCAGTAGCCCACTGCCCGCTCTAACACAAGTCGACTTAAGCGGACAGCTAGACGCTACCGAGTACTTGGAGCAGATGGTTGCTCAGCAATTCAGCCAGTCTTGGGAACAAGACTCCTCGACCCTTGAAGGGCATCTCAAAACGCTGCAGGAGCGTCCACTAACCGCAGAGGTGTTGCGTGCCCTGCTCCTCGCCGAACAGCGCCTTAGCGAAGCTAACCAACTACTAAAGCGCGCTACAGGCTCTGAGACGTGCTTGTCGGTGGATGAACCTGCGTGGCTAACCACATTGGCACAACACTCCCAGCAGTGGCTTACCAGCATTAACCGGTTAATTGATATCCACCCGGTCTCTCCTCCTGAAGCGGTTAACGAGTATCAAAGTGCATGGCTTTCTATGAGCAACCCGGAGGCTCCTTGGCAGCAGTTTCAGAAGGAATGGGAGGCACATAAGCAGTTAAAAGCCTCGTTTAAATACTGCACTTCTGATTAAAAATGACGTTTACGCTTAACCTCGCGCTCAAGCTGTGCTATTGGTGAAGGTAGCGGCAGGCGGTGTTCACTGTCTGCCAATGTCGTGACCACGCAGTACAAGGAGGGACACCATGGGCGCACCCCTGTCAACTCGCTCTGCCCAGGTCATCGACCTGGAAACCGTGCGTCAGCGTCAGCAGGCGCGAAAGTGTTTAGTTCGTTTAGCACCAGAGCTAGATGGCTTAGAGATGGTCTACCAGCTCGCTGCGAGTCCCGACACCTACTACGGCCTGCCCATTCTTGCCTGGGGGCTTAGGGAAGATGGCAACGTTGTGGGGCTTGTTCCTTGGATGGAGTCGCTGGCGGCGTGTCATGAATTAGATAGCCATGAAAGTGGTTTCTTCGTCGGCTACCGAGACCCTGAAACCGACGAAATTTTCGAGCTTCCCCCTGACCATAAGTACGATGAGCTAAACGCCGCTGCCAGCTATTTTGAGTATGAGGCTTCTAGCGAAATTACGCTGATTCAGCAGCTTCCTGATACTTTGGGCACACATGCACTCTGCATGAACCATCCTAATGCGCCTTGGCATATGAAGCCTGTTTACGGATGGCGCTTATATAGTAATGGCAGCATAGAAGCGATGGTGGCAGACGAGCAAAAAGCCACCATGACACCCATTCTGCTGGGCGACAAGTGTCTATACGACGCGCATTCCCGACATCAAACCGTCTATTTCTTCCAACGCCATATTGCCAATCGCATTTTGGAGGAGGATCCCGCAACGCTTGAGGCATTAGCCATGATGGTAGTGCCTAGCAGCGACAACATATAATTGCTAACAAGCAAGGCACTACACCATTAGTCGGTGAGTGCCTTGCCTTGGCTCCACAAGATCATGCCAAGCGGATAAAGTAGATGTACTGATCATCTGCGATATTTTTATCTATTAGCTCATGCCCTAAAAATTGACAAAACTTGGGCACGTCGCGCGTAGTCGCAGGGTCGGTTGCCACGACCTTCAATACTTGGCCTGCCGTCATATCACGGACTTTATTATGCATCAGCATAATAGGCTCAGGGCAATATAGCCCGGTGGTATCTAGTTCAGCGTCAAACGCGTTGTGGTCATGGGTATTATCAGTCATCGACTCTCTCGGTTAGGAAACAGACACTATGATAAAAATCATCATTGAACGACGCATTATGCCCGGTTTAGAGGACGAATATGAACAAGCAGCGCGCGAAGCAATGCGTGTGTCACTGGGAGTTAGAGGCTTCGTTGGTGGTGAAACCTTGGTTGAGCTTGGCCACACAGACCGCCGTTTAATGATTACCAAATGGCGCGACTTGCGCGCTTGGAAAGAGTGGCACGCCAGTGAAGAGCGCGCCATGGCAATGCAGCGTATTTTACCGCTACTTACCGAAGACGAAACCATCCGCATTTATGAGCCAGGCTACTAGCCCAGCGGCGGATACCTGCCCAGGTTAGTGAGCCAGCCTAACGTATACCGTCACCTCTTCCCGATCATGGTAGAGGTGGCGACAACGAATAGTGGCTCCTACGCCCGCTGTCGCTAACGCTTCTTCTAGCGTTGCCAAACAGCGAGTTACTTCATCCCAGCGCTTTTTCATCGGCAGCTTGAGGTTAAAAATGGCCTCCCGGCACCACTTGCGCGTCAGCCAGCGCTCAACCATGGCCAAGACCCGTACTGGCTTGTCGACGATGTCACACACCAGCCAGTCCAAACGCTGGGGCGGCTCCCAGGTAAAGCCATCTTCACGTAGGTGATCGATCTGCCCGGTGGCCATGAGCTGTTTGTCCATTGGGCCGTTATCGATGGCATAGACATACATACCGCGCTGCACAAGCTGCCATGTCCAGCCACCTGGCGCTGCGCCTAAATCAGCCGCCTGCATATGCGTAGCTAGGCGCTCGTCCCACTCTTCCCGGGGGATAAACTCGTGCCAGGCTTCTTCGAGCTTCAACGTTGAACGGCTAGGTGCTCTGGATGGAAAACGCAGGCGACGAATTCCGTTAATTAACTCACTGCGGTTATCGGGAAAGCTCATGCCTAGCTGCACACGATCACCGTCTGTCCAAAAAATATGCAAGCGGCGAGCACCCGCCTTACCCCGTAATGCACCACGCTTTTTCAACATACTCTGAAGCGGTTTTGTCAGCGCTTTAATTAATCCGGCTAGCGCTTTGCCATCATTAGTATCCGGCGTTTCGTGCCAAATTTCTTCAAAGCTCCAGCGGCTTGCTTTGACCTGATCTAAAATCGCCGTAAGCCGATCATCTCGAGACAGGGTCAACGCGGGCAGCGCTGCTAAACTTTGCCTTGCAAATATGAGCCGTTGAAAGGCTGCCTGACGGTGTAAATCATTAATCGCTTCGCCATCATGGCGCGTTAAACTTACCCAGCCCTCTCCTTGCGTAGGCTCGCAGATAATCTCCTGCTGCTTCGCATGGTGCTGCATTTCTGCCAACGCATCGCTTTCAAAGCCCGGCCGACAGTAAACTAGCCATGACGTGGGTACCGTGTCACTCACCTTTCACCTCAAACATAATATGCCACCAATAGACACGAACGTACTTAAAAGCTTTGCTCGCGTTGCGGCATGCATCATAGCACTTTCTATGTGCCTCGCTCTAAGCGTGCGTCGTCTTTTACTGAGAAGTGGCGTACACTATCTGAATAGTCCTTTCTTTATGGAGAGGGCTTTTTTTATGCCATTCAACACCATTTGTATAACAACGCAGCCAGCCTTTTGCTACTGCGTTTGCCAAGGAGAGCATCATGGGGCAGCGACCTCCCCTCATAATCAACCGGCTTGATGCAGACCGTCTGCAGCGCCTGATTGATGCAGCGACTGAAAAGGATCAAATGGTGGCTGAGCTACTGCAAGATGAGCTTAGTCGCGGGGAAGTCGTCGATCCCGAAGAAATCCCTGATAACGTTGTGAGTATGAATAGCCAAATTCAGTTTACCGATCTCACGCGTAATCAGCAGATGATACGTACACTGGTTTACCCGCACTCTCTGGGTAACACCCAAGACGCCATTTCTATTATGGCGCCCATTGGAGCTAGCCTGTTAGGCCTAAAGGTAGGCGATACTATCGATTGGCCACTGCCCAACCAGCAGACAACTCGTTTACGGGTAGACGCCATTCTCTGGCAGCCTGAACGCGAGAAACAGTACCACCGCTAATCGTTTAGCAACCTATCTTAGCCGCTCCTAACGAGCGGCTTTTTTATTGCTGATACCCCGCGGGCATAGTACGCCCACAGCAAAAAGCCCCGAGCAGGCGGTGCACGGGGCTTGGGTCATGGCGCGCTTATCAAGCGCGCAACAAAAAACCCAGCCTACTGGCTGGGTTCTTTGCGGTATAAGTGCCTGACGATGACCTACTCTCGCATGGGGAGACCCCACACTACCATCGGCG
>NZ_JAMZBE010000056.1:0-22243 GCF_024158645.1 Halomonas sp. 707B3 | reverse complement strand
GCGATGCACCTGATCAACGACCACGAATACGGCAATGGCACCTGCCTGTTTACCCGCGATGGCGAAGCCGCCCGCCGGTTCACCGACGGTATCGAGGTTGGCATGGTGGGGGTGAACGTACCGCTGCCCGTGCCGGTGGCCTACCACAGCTTTGGCGGCTGGAAGCGCTCGCTGTTTGGCGACCTTCACGCCTACGGACCAGACGCGGTGCGTTTTTATACCCGTCGCAAAGCGGTCTCCCAGCGCTGGCCTTCCGTCAGCGAAGCCACCCGGGCGGAGTTCTCGTTTCCTACTAACCAGCGTTGACGCGATGCGCTAACTGCGCCATCTTCACTGCACCACCGCCTGCATCATTGTTGGGCGGTGGTGTATTTTTTGGTGCGTATTATTAGCGGTCAGGGTTGCAAAGGGATACCAGCGTGGCGAGAACACAGGACGAAATTCGGCAAACGAACGTCAAAAAGATCCTTCAGGCGGCGGAGCAGCTGTTTGCCGAAAAAGGCTACGCCGGTGCCTCTATGGGCGACATTGCCCAGTTAGCCGACCTGCCAAAGTCCAACGTGCACTACTATTTCGCCACTAAGAAAGTACTCTATCAAGAGGTATTGCTGGCGCTATTAGAGCTATGGAAGCAGGACGCGCTCTGCTTTGAGCTATACGACGACCCCCGAGTGGTGCTCTCCGCCTACATACGCGCCAAGATGAACCACTCCCGCAACCGCGCCCACGGCTCCAAAGTGTGGGCCGCTGAAGTGATGCAGGGTGCCCCGATGCTCAAAGAGCGCCTGCGCGATAACCTCTATGAATGGGCCAAACTGAAAGAGTCGAAAATCCGCGAATGGGTCGATTCCGGCCAAATCAACCCCGTCGAACCTTCCTACCTGCTCTATATGATCTGGGCCTCCACCCAGCACTACGCCGACTTCGACTACCAAATCTACCTGCTCAACGACGACAAACCGCTGGACGACTTACAGTTTGAAAAAGCCGTGCAGTCGGTGACTTCAGTGATTTTAAGAGGCATTGGGCTGACGGCTTAGTAGGCACTAGTGTCCTAAGCATTTAATCGCGGCGCTGCGTTGTTAATGCTCTCTTATCTTGGTGCTTTGGTTTCCAAAACGTTTGTTTTCCCTCCTGGTAGGCCTGTTCACGGGTGAGGCCAATATCTTTCAGTAAGTGGTCATCTAGCGTGAGCAGTTGCCGACGGCTGCGGCGGCGCTGCTGGTAGTGGCTTAGCTGGTAACGAAGCTGAGTGAGGCTGAAGCGTGGCATGGCGGCTCTCCGAACGGTGGGGTGCCTGTTTAGGTTACGCAGCCTGCTGGTGGCAATACAGATATAGGTTTTTTTATTTTTACGATACAGACGGGGCGTGTTATACCTCTGTATGGCGAAGCGGTAGGCCTTCTGTATGGCAGATGAACCGAGCGGGGTGGGCGTGATGACGCGTTATGAAGAGGTGGCGGCAACGTTGCGGGAGCGGATCGAGCATGGGATTTATCGCGTGGGCGACCGGCTACCTTCCATTCGCACGGTCTGCCAAGAGCTGAACGTCAGTATCTCAACGGCGCAAGAAGCGTATCGCCAATTGATGGACGCCGCGCTGATTGAGTCGCGGCCAAAGTCGGGTTACTTCGTGCTGCCTTGCCGTATTCCCTCTGTGCTGCCTTCTGTCTCGCGGCCTGCTCAGTGCCCGCTGGATGTCTCCCAGTGGGACCAAGTGCTAGAGCTGGTAGCTACCCAGCGAGACGACAAACGGCTGCTGCTTGGGCGCGGTGTGCCCAATCTTGAGGTGGCGTCGTTAAAGCCATTGTCGAAAATCCTCGCCGGGCTGCACCGTAGTAACGATCTTCACGGCTTTAATTACGACAAACTCAGCGGCAGCCCTGAACTGCGCCAACAGGTGGCGCGCTTGGCGGTGGCGTCTGGCTGCCTGCTGCATCCGGATGATGTGTTGATTACCACCGGCTGCCAGGAGGCACTCTCCATTGCGCTGCGTACGCTCACCCAGCCTGGCGATGTGGTGGCGGTGGATTCGCCCAGCTTCTATGGCACCATGCAGATTCTGAAAGCCAACGGTTTAAAGGCGCTGGAGATTCCCACCGACCCGCAAACCGGCATCAGCCTGGAAGCGTTAGAGCTGGCGCTAGAGCAGTGGCCTATTCGCGCTATTCAGGTCACGCCCACCTATAACAACCCGTTGGGCTACACCATGCCGGAAGCGCGTAAGCGGGCGCTTTATCAGCTTGCCCAACGGTTTGATGTGGCCATTATTGAAGATGATATTTATGGGGATTTGGCATACACCCAACCCAGGCCGCTAACGATTAAATCCTTTGATACGGATGGGCGCGTGCTGCTGTGTAGCGGTTTCTCGAAAACCTTAGGGCCGGGCCTGCGCGTGGGCTGGCTGGCCCCTGGCTGCTACCGGGAAAAGGCGCTGCATATGAAGTACGTCTCCACCGGCGCTTCTGCCACGTTGCCGCAATTGGCCGTGGCGGAGTTTGTCGCCAAGGGCCATTTTGAGCGTCATCTACGCGCTGTTTCCCGCCAGTATCAACGCCAGCGGGATGTGATGATTAGTTGGGTGCAGCGCTACTTTCCGAAAGGGTCGGGCATTAGCTATCCGCAAGGGGGCTTTTTGCTCTGGGTAGAGCTACCTGCGGATGTCGATTGCGTGCGCCTTAACGAGCGCTTAGCGCAGCACGCCATCCATGTGGCGCCGGGGGCGCTGTTCTCGGCCTCGGGTAAATTTCGCCAGTGCTTGCGGTTGAACTACGCGTTTACCTTAACGCCTGCGATGGAAAAAGCGGTGCGCACGGTAGGCGAGTTAGCGAGTGAGATGCTCAGCGAGGTACGCGAGTCCTCACTGGCGATGAAGTAAGAGCAACGAGGTGTTCATTCAAGAAGGCCGCTGAAACGCTGCGCGCGCCTGTTCAACGCGTTCGCGAGTAATGCAATTTAACGAGTGATCATTGATCAGCCCCATGGCCTGCATAAACGCAAACGCGGTTGTCGGGCCAAAAAACTTCCATCCGCGCTTTTTAAGATCTTTTGCTAGCGCGATAGATTCTGGCGATGTGGTTTGGGTTTGTGGGGCAGGCAGAGAAGCGCTGTCCGGTTCATAGCGCCAGAAAAACGCCGCTAAAGAGCCTTCTTGAACCACCATTTCCTGCGCACAGCGCGCGTTATTGATGGTGGCTTCGATCTTACCGCGATGACGAATAATGCCTGCGTCTTGCAGTAAGCGCTGCACATCCTCTTCGTCAAAACCGGCGACTTTATGGAAATCGAAGTGGTGGAAAGCCGCGCGGAAATTCTCGCGCTTGTTCAAAATCGTTCGCCAGCTCAAGCCTGATTGAAAACTCTCCAAGCAGAGCTTTTCAAATAGCCGCTGGTCATCGGCAACGGGAAAGCCCCACTCGTGGTCGTGGTAGGGCAGAAACTCCGCTGCTCCGCCACACCACTGGCAGCGCGGGTGGCCATCGGGGGCGATAAAGTCGGAGGTCATTTAGCGTGCCATCTGCCCGCCGAACCACTCTTGAGCCGTGCGCCAAAAGCACATGCCCGCGAAGTAAAATGAGGTCAAGCCTAAGCCCCACAGAGCCCAGGCGGCATGATCAGGGTTTGAGAGTATTAACGAGGTTGCGCACACGCACCAAAGCAGCGTCACAGCGATATTGAGCGGCATAAACAGACGTACGCGAAACGGATGCAGAAACTTCATTTTCGTCACGGTCAGCACCGCCAGGACGAGTATCGCGCCAAATGTCAGCAGTGGCGGTAAATCAAGAATGTAAAAATAGGCGGCCGCAATGTTCCAGGCCGCGGGAAACCCCACGAAGTAATTATCCTGGCTTTTCATATCGACGTTGCAGAAACAGAACATCGACGACAGCAAAATGATAAAGACCGAGATCAGCCCTAAATAGGGCGGCAATTCAATGAAGTAGTAAATGAACAGCGCGGGGATAAAGGCCCAGGTGAGGTAATCAATCACCATATCCAGCGTGGAACCATCGAAGTGGGGCAGTACGGACTTCACCTCATATTTACGTGCCAGGGTGCCATCGATACCGTCGATCATCATCGCCGCCCCCAGCCAGAGCAGGCAGGCCACCGGGTTGTTATCAACCAGCGCTAGCAGCGCCATCGTGCCAAGCAGCACGCCGCTGGCGGTGAAGACATGGACACTCCAAGCTTTGTAAATCGGTGCTCGGGATTCAGTTTGAGTAGAGAGTGATTGGACCACGGTAACCCCAATGGGAACGCGTCGTCCCCTTGCTGTTAGATTGATTAATAAACGTTCAAAAGACGATACACTACTATAAGAAAGCCGTCAGGAAATACGCGGCGTATCCGCTGAGTGCCTCTTCACTCCATTGCCACGGTGAGTTAATGCACCCACTAGGGAGATAGCGCATGACCCATGTTCGCCCTGCCACGATTCATGATCTCGACGCTTTAACCGAGCTACTAGACGGTTATCGGCAGTTTTATCAACAGCCAAGGGATATTCAAGCAGCGCGTGACTTTTTGCTCCAGCGCTTTGGGCAAGCGGATTCCCGCATTTTGGTGAGTGAAAACAGAGAAGGTGCACTCACAGGGTTTGTGCAGCTCTACCCCGGTGTCTCCACCGTCGGCTTGAATGCGCGCTGGACGCTGAACGACCTTTTTGTTCTGCCCGAGTGTCGAGAGAAAGGTACAGGCAGGGCGCTCATGGAAGCCGCCACCCAGCTTGCCCGTGAACATGGCGTTGCGCGTTTGATATTGATGACGCAGGTAGAGAATGAGCGCGCCCAGCGTTTGTACGAATCGCTGGGCTGGCAGCGCAATACGGCGTTTTATGGCTATTTACTCGATGTGAAGTAAGTCGCTACATCGTCGCTTAGTGGGTGCTTTCCGGCAACTTACACACATCCACCCACTGAGCACCGGCCAGCTCGGCCAAATGATTGGGGCTTAAACGCACCGCGCTGTTGGGTGAGCCCGCAGCGGGCAGCACTTCATCGAACGCGTGTAGGGATTCGTCGCAATAGACGGGGAGATCCGTCGCCAGCCCAAACGGGCATACTCCGCCCACCGGATGGCTGGTCAGTTCCATCACGGTGTCAGCATCGAGCATTTTGGCTTTGCCACCGAAGGTATCGCGAATTTTGCGGTTATCGATCCGTGCATCGCCACTGGCCACAATCAGCAGCGGTTTCTCACCCACTTTAAACGCCAATGTTTTAGCAATCTGCCCAGGGGCGACACCGTGAGCCTCGGCGGCGAGCTGTACGGTCGCCGTGCTTGTTTCCAGCTCTTCAATGGCCACCTCTGGCGCGTGCTCGGCAAAAAACTGGCGAACGGTCTCGATGCTCATGGTGTGCTCCTTGGACAAGTAGAGTCGCTAATCTAACTTGCCAGCGCGTGGTTAGCCAATCCATGGAGGCGTGACGATACGTGATGGCTCCCGCTGCATGATGATCTCACCTTGCCGCACGGAAAGTAGTACATCACCCTGGTTGCGCAGCACGCTGTAGTCATCTTCGCCCTCTAGTAGATTGAAGCTGGCCGGTTTGCCCACTTCTATGCCGTAGCGCGATTCGATATTCATAGTGCGGGCGCTGTTATCGGTAATCAGGGAAAGCGCGTTGCTAAAATCTTGGTAACCCATCATCTGGCAAATATGCAGGCCAAAATCGAGCGTGCGTAGCAGCTTGCCGTTACCTAACGAGTACCAGGGGTCGAAGATAGAATCTTCTGCAAAGCAGACGTTGATACCTGCTTCGTTAAGCTCTTTCACGCGGGTGACACCTCGCCGTTTTGGGTAGGTATCAAAGCGCCCTTGGAGGTGAATACTCTCCGTTGGGCAGGAAATAAAGTTGATGCCCGAGCGCTTGAGCAACAGAAAGAGCTTAGAGCAGTAGGCGTTGTCGTAAGAGTGCATCGCGGTAGTGTGGCTGGCGGTCACACGGCTGCCTAACTCATTGAACAGAGCCTCGCAGGCCAGTACTTCAATAAAGCGCGAGTTGGGATCGTCGATCTCATCGCAGTGCACATCCACCAAGCGGTCATACTTCATCGCCAGCTCAATCACCCGCTTCATGGAGGCCACGCCTAGCTCGCGGGTGTATTCAAAGTGGGGAATGCCACCCACCACGTCAGCGCCGATCTCCAGCGCCTCTTCCATCAGCTTGTCGCCACCGGGGTAAGAGAGCAGGCCATCCTGAGGGAAGGCCACTACCTGGATGTCGATCTTATCCTTCAGCTCATCACGCAAGGCGCAGAGTGTTTTTAGCCCCACAAGGCTTGGGTCGCTGGTATCGGCGTGGGTGCGCACAAACTGAACGCCGTTACCGATGAGTAGGTTTAAGGTTTTTAACACGCGTTCGCGAATGTCGGCCTCGCTAAGCAACGGTTTGCGCTCGCCCCAGCGCTCAATCCCTTCAAACAGCGTGCCGCTTTGGTTCCAGCTTGGTTCACCCGCCGTTAGGGCGGCATCCAAGTGGATATGAGGCTCGATAAACGGCGCACAGATGAGCTTTCCGCCGGCATCCAGTTGTTCAGCGGTTGCTGTTTGTGGCGCATCTTGTGCCGTGATATCTGTGAATAGGCCGTTGCTTATCTCGATTCGGTAAAGCTCAGGGCGTTGGCGCAGGCGTGCGTTAATCACTTGCATAGGAGTACTCCTTTTCGCACTGAAGATTAAAACCATTAAGTTTCAGCAAAAGGCATGCCAAATAAGCCGCTCAATTCAGAGGCGTAGCGTTTAAATGGTGTACTTATGAATGTTTCATTTAGTGATAGTTTGTTAATTAATCATGAGCCTACAGCTATTGCTGAGAGGTCGATACCGTTACTCCAAGATTTTGGTCGCTTATAGCATCTGTGCGGATGGCCATAATGCAGATTAAAGGACACGTACTGCATGCAAGAGGTAAGTGCTGATAATGCGCCTGTTTCAAAGGTAAAGCTCCCGTGGCATCGCACGGTGGTGGGCAAAGTCGCCATCTTTATGCTGCTGGGCGTTATTTTTGCCTATCTCATTGGGGCTATGCTGGGCTTTACGATGGTCGAGCGCAGCGCCCGGGATCAGTGGGGGCGAGAAGCACAGGTCAATGCACAGATTGTGAGTGCTACCATCCGCCGTATTTATACCTCAGTTGCTGTACGTACCGATTCCACTGGCCAGGTGAACCAACTGGTTTCCGCACGACCCATTGGCGATGAAGACTCGGTGCTCAGCACCGGTTTCAGCCCTATCGATGTGCTGGCACTGGCTAGCGCCCAGACCCGACATAACGTCTGGCTCTTTGCACAAAGTGCTAGCGGCACGTTGACTCCGGTGGCAGATGCCTTTAACAGCGCCGTTGGGGATATCGTCTTTCTAGATATCTCTGAATTGCCCAAAAGCCTGTCAGCAAACGAGTTTTATGTGGGGTTTGCGCGTATTGGTAAAGAGGAGCACTTCGTTAGCTCTCTGCCGATTATGACGCCCCAAGGCAATTTACACGGGATTGTTGTCTCAAGTATTGGTTTAAAAAGTGAGCTTTATCAGGTGCACCGTGACCTGATACTGAAAGTAGTGGCATCGTTAGTTTTGGTGCTGTTAGCTACAGCTTTGCTGGTTAGCATGCTGATGAAGCGGCTGTTTAAACCTGTTCCTCGCTTAATACGTGCTCTGACGCATATTGCCCATAATCAAACCGAGCATGCCACGCCCTATACTCAGCGCAGCGATGAGATTGGCTGTATGGCACAGGCCATTGAAGCGCTGCGTAAAAAAGTAGCAGAGCGTGAGCATCTGTTGGAAGTGAAAGAGCAAGCGCTGCGCTATCAGCATTTAGCGCATCACGATGCCTTAACCAAATTACCGAACCGGGTGCAGTTCAACGACGCGCTACAAGAAGCCGTCATGCAAGTGCCTGATGGCACTCCCTTTAATGTGATGATTTTTGATCTGGACCGCTTTAAAACGGTGAACGATACCCTCGGCCATGCGGCGGGCGATGCGTTGCTGGTAGAAGCCAGCCAACGGGTACAAGGGTTGCTGGAGGAGAGTGACCTAGTCGCACGGTTAGGAGGAGACGAATTCTCGATCATCCAGCATGCCAACCGCGATGCCTTGTCCGAAGCCAACCAGCTGGCCCGCCGGTTGGTAGAGGTGCTGCAAGAACCCTTCGCTATTGATGGCCACGAGGTGCGCATTGGCGTGAGCGTGGGTATCGCGCTAGCTCCCCGAGATGGCACCAGCAGCCATACGCTGTTACGCAGTGCCGATGTGGCGCTTTATACCGCTAAGGAGATGGGGCGGGGGCGCTACGCAGTGTTTAGCCCGGGGATGACCATGGGAGCGAAACATCATGATACCTAAGGCAATGCCCTGGCTAGCGGCTGCTTTAATCAGCTTGCACGCCAACGCTGAACCTATCGCGGCGGATGCCTCCCCAACGCTTAAACGTATTGCTAACAACCAGGCCATTGCGATTGGTCATCGCGACAATGAAGTGCCTTTTTCTTACTTGGTAGATGGGAAGCCCGTCGGGTATTCCATTGATTTATGCATGGCGGTGGTAGAGAGCATTAGTGAGCAGCTCGGTGGCCCTCCTCTCGATGTTCACTTTGTGCCGGTGACTCCGGTGAATCGTTTTATTCTGCTGCGTAATGGTGAGATTGACTTAGAGTGTGGCGTCACCACCAGCACTTCTGAACGCCGCCAGCAGGCCGCGTTTTCCTATCCTCATTTTCTCACCGCCACGCGCTATGTCGCACTGGCAGAAAATGACATGCACACGATCGCGGACTTGGCTGGCCGCAGCGTTGTCTCGACAACGGGCACGATTAACGTTGAGCAGTTAAATGAGCTCAATCGTACCCAAGGGCTGAATATCGCGGTGATGTTAAGCCGCAGCCATGAGGAAGCGTTCTCTATGGTCGCCAACGAACAAGCGGCGGCGTTCGTGATGGACGATATTTTACTCGCCAGCCTCGTGTCTGCGGCGGACTCGCCTCAGCGTTTCCATATCTCTCAAGAGGCGATTAGTGAGCCTAAGCCCTATGGCTTGATGATGTCACTGGAGGATGCGGTATTTGCTGAGGTGGTTAACGAAGCGCTGTATGAGCGCTATCAAAGCGGCGCTATTCAGGCGCTGTACGATAAATGGTTTTTACAGCCCATACCGCCAGTAAACCGAGTGATTGGCTTGCCGATAAGCTCAGAGCTGGCCGCCATATTTGAGCGCCCAGATGATTACGCTGACTAAGGAGGTAAGATATGCAACGAGTGCACGCGCGGTGGTGGGTGGGGCTGTTAATGGCTGTTTGGGCGATCTCCTCGGCAGCGGCATCAGAGATCGATACGCTACAGCGGCTGAGTGAAACCGGCACACTTCGCGTGGGTTATGGCGATACCGCTCCCTTTTCTTACCAAGATGAAGAGGGCAATGTGCTGGGCTACTCCATTGAGTTATGCCAGCGGGTGGCGGCGCAGTTACAGCAGCAGCTTAACCTGCCCAAGCTTGATATTGAGTACGTTTTCCGCACCCCCGGTAATCGGGTTCAGCTGTTAAACAGCGGCGAAATCGATATTGAGTGCAACGCCAGCACCAATAATGCGGAGCGAAGGCGCAGCGCTGATTTTTCGCTTAGCCACTTTTTTGTCTCTGTACGCTTTGTGGCACTTAAAGAGAACCAGTTTTTCACTCTGCAGGACCTCGCCGGGAGGAGCGTGAGTGTGGCCCGGGGAACCGTCAATGTAGGACAAATTAACCAAGCCAACCGCGAACAGCAGCTCAACCTTTCTGTCGTGCCGGTGGAAACGCTGCAAGAAGCCTTTGATCTAGTCACGGAAGGTCGTGTCGCCGCCTTTGCCATGGACGATATCCTGCTCAGCACGATGATCGCTGAATCGGAAGATCCCTCAGCCTATTCGCTTTCAGAAGAGGCGGTTACCGCTGAAGAGCCGCTGGGCTTACTGATGCGCCAAGGGGACCAAGCGCTCGTGGAGCAGGTCAACCAGGCGCTGCGCGAGATTTATCAGCGGGGAGACATATTGGCGTTGTATGAAAGATGGTTTCTGCAGCCGTTACCCGGCAAGGGCATCACTCTTAACGTGCCTATTAGCGAGACGCTAGCACAGCATTTTATGAACCCGTAGCGCTATGAACGACGCCAAGCCGCCCACGTTGATGGGAGCCGTTCAAAGGGCGGCTTGGCGTATTTAAGCAGGAGGAGTCACCTGCATAGATAACAATAAGGCCGATAGCGTTTTACCATGCCCATCCAAGTTTAGAGCGCCATTGACGCCACCTTGTAGCGCGTCATCAAGCACTAAGTTCACCCCTTTTAGATGAGGCAATAAATAGCGGGTGACCTGACTCACACCCCGATGCTCAAATAGCGCTGCAACGTTTGGCTCTGAAAGTTGCTCAACCAGCCAAGCGTAGTGATCCTCCTGATACACAAATACCCCTAGGCTGAGTCGGTCGCCTTTATCGCCGGCCCGGGCATGGGCATAGCGGTGCAATAGTTCACTCATTACCCTCTCCTCCATGCAGTGTAACGGTGGGGGCCACTTGTTGCCTGGGTACCAAATACGAGGCTGTTTTTAAGCGTTGTGTATGGTGGCGTCGTACGCCGCCACCTCCCGCTGGCCCACAGCAATAGAGCGCCAATAACTCCTGTGTTGCCAGCTCAACCACGCTTTTGTCTGCATGCTCTACGGCAAGGCGAAGGCGAATATCGTTGGCGGCGTCCTGCAAAGTTTGAGCGGTGAGCTGTGAGTCGCCATCGAAAACGCTGGAAATGCCAATTAAGTCAAAGCGTGCACGCAGATTGGCGGGGCAGCGCAATGCCAGCCGCTGGCGCAGGGTTTCTCTGGCCAGGTTTGCTCTAGCGAAGGCATTAGGGCCCGCATAGGAAATCTCGGCTTCGCCTTGGTAACCATCTAGAAAGCTCACAGTGGTTTTTAAACGATCAGGCGCTGGCTTGCCGCGTACACCGGTGACTTCAACACGATCTTTAGCAAGCTGCCTGACCCGGACGTGCTCAAGATCAATGACGACATCGGGAGTGATATAAGCGGCGGGGTTATGTATTTCATATAGCAGTTGCTCTTTGACCGTTTGCTCGGTGACTAAACCGCCCGTACCCGGTGGTTTGGTCACTACCAGCCGCCCGTTACGCTCAACCTCCACCAGGGGATAGCCTAGGGAGGCCATGCCAGGGACCTCTTTAACTCCCGGATCAGCAAAGTAACCGCCGGTCACTTGCGTGCCACACTCAATCAAATGGCCTGCTAAGGCCCCGGCGGCTAGTTTGTCCCAATCATCGCCTGCCCAGCTGTGGTAATAACAGAGTGGGGCAAGCGCGAGTGAGGGGTCGGCCACTCGCCCTGTAATCACGACTTGAGCCCCTTGGGCCATGGCCTCGATTAAGGCATCGGCACCCAGATAGACATTGGCGGCGACCACTTGCTCTAGTGCGGAAATAGACCGCTTTTCGCCCTCCCAAGCCTGCCAGTCGAGGGCATGCAGGCGGTCTCTAACATCATCGCCATGAATAGTGGCCAAGCACGCTTGAGAGTGGCCTAAGCGCTGAGCCAACTGCTGAATACGACGGCATGCGGCAGTTGGATTCGCCGCGCCAAAGTTACCCAAAATCGTAATATGGTTAGCCAGGCAATCACTCAGAACGGGCGATAAAAACTCTTCCAGCAGCGGCTCATCACCGCTGTCCGGGTCTTTGATCCGGCGTAACTGGGCAGCCGCCAGCGTGCGTTCCCCGAGTGTTTCAAACATCAGCGCACGAGGAGCATCATAAGACATGAGGGCATCGACCAGCGGCCTAGCCGCATCGGTGCGATCACCAGAGAAGCCCGCGCCACAACCTACCACGACCGTCATAAGGTCACCCCCGTATTAGCAGCGGTAGTCAGGGCGAGAAAACGGCGTGCCTCGGAGGCATTCATCACCCGGCGTCCAGTCGCTTCGATACGAGCTTTAGTCGCGGCGACTAGCTCGGCATTGTTGGTGGCGAGTTGGCCATCCGATCGCCATAGATTATTTTCAAAGCCGACTCGGGTATGACCACCTTGCTGGGCCGCCAGCGCTAAACAATCACCTTCGGTTGGCCCAAACGCACAGACTGCCCAATGGTCACCAGCCATTAATGCTTGTAAAAAGCCGGGTAGACGGCTTGGGTCGGCAATGGGCGGGTCAACGTAGCGCCCAAGTACGAAGAGTAAGAAAGCCGGACCATTAGGCACAGCACCTTGCTCTCTTAAATGATTGAAGTGAATGAGGTCTTCAGGCGAATAAACGATGTATTGAATGTGTGTTCCGCGGCTGGCCAGGTAACGGCACAGCTCGCCACTGGCTTGAACCTCATGAGCATCACCGAACCATTCACGCATCGCGATAGACACGTAGCCTGGCTGCAATGCCTCCATCACATCTCGTTGTTCTGAGGGGGAATACCGCCCTCCTGCTTCGCTGGTGACTTGAAGAAGTAATTGATCTCCTACGGTTTCCTTAATGGCGCTAATGGCATCTCGGTAGGCACCAGCATCCAGTAAATGACGCCCGTCGGCTTCACGTACATGCACATGCATGGCGGAGGCGCCCGCTGCCAGGCACTCTTGTGCGTCTCTTGCAAGTTCCTCAGGGGTGAGAGGAATAGCGGGATGGTCGTGGTAGACGCGCCGAGCCCCATTAGGGGCTACCATTAGCAAACAAGGTGAGAGGCTCATAAGGTCTCCTCCTGTTTTACGTTAATTGCCAGCGCTTGCTGAATAGCCGTCAACTGCCGATCTCGTTCAGAAAAAAGGTCAGGCAGTGATTGGCCTTGCGTCGCAGATTCAACCCCATGGATCACTTGCGCATACAGCTCATCGTTCATGGTCGGTTGGCCTAAGCTAGCCCAGCGATACTCCTGGCTAGGGCCGAGGTGTTCCAAGTAGTGGCGAATGCCCCCTTGGCCGCCGCCCAGATGATAAGTCAGGAACGGCCCTTGAATGGCCCACCGCAACCCTGGGCCTGCCGTTACTGCCAGGTCGATGTCTTCCACGCTGGCCACGCCTTCCTGTAATAGATAGAGCGCTTCCCGCCACAATGCCGAAGAGAGTCGATTCGCAATATGGCCAATCATCTCTTTACGTAGCATCACCGGCTGCTTACCGATACGCCGATAAAAATCGACCAATCGCTGCACCAGCTCAGTGTCTGGCCCGTAGAGTTCGACCAGAGGGACTAGGTGGGGCGGATTGAAGGGGTGCGCGATAATAATGCGCTCAGGCGCAGGTGCACCCTTAGTGATATCAGAGTGCTTTAAAGAGGAGGTGCTGCTCACCACCAACGCTTGTGAAGGCGCTGCCTGTTGAATATCTGCTAAGAGCTGTTGCTTGAGCGAGACGGATTCAGGCGCATTTTCGACGATCAGCTCTACGCCTTCTAAGGCCTCTGCCAGCGTTTGCGCGACCACTGGCGTGCGGGCCTCGGCACCAAGGGCACGCATATCTTCAGCCACGCGCTGGGTAAATTGGGCGCGGGCGGTGGCATCCGGGTCGAAAGCCGTGACATGTAAACCGCGAGAAAGAAAGTAGGCGGTCCAACTAATGCCGATGGTGCCACAGCCAATCATCGCAATATTCGTCATGTTCACTCCTTGATGACTCATAGCTCCGCTCCTTGCAGTGCAACACGTCGAGAGGATTGCCAGGCCCATAGATAGAGCCCCGTCAGTCCCGCAATGCCGACTAACCCAAGTGCGATATTCGGCACCAGCGCCAATAGCCCTGTGGTTGCCAGCAGCGCACTATCCAGCCATCGGTTGCCGAAAAGGCGAGCGCCCCCCAATATACCCGCGAAAGCCAAAACAAAGGCCATGGCACGTGCGGCGGCTAAGGTAATGTCCCAGGCATCGCCTAAACCGATAAGCGCGGGGTACGCCAGAATCAAGAAGGGAATAATGTAGGTGGTGGCTCCCAAGCGGATAGCGTGCCCCGCGACTTGTAACCAGCCCGCCTTGGCGATCCCCGCAGCAACAAATACCGCGATGCACACAGGCGGAGTGATGACCGATATCGTCGCAAAATAGAAGACGAACAGATGGGCGACCAAGGGTTCGATACCGATGCGGGTCAGTGCAGGAGCCAGTACGGCGGCGACCAGCACATAGGCCGCGGTAGTCGGAATGCCCATGCCCATAATCAAGCAGATGACCGCGACAATTAGCGCGACTAGAAACACCTGCTCACCAGCGACACTGACCACTAGCGTCGACAGCGTGACGCCAATGCCCGTTAAGTTGAGCATGGCCACCAGAATCTGCGCCCCGGCGAGCAACACCCCAATAATGACCATGCCCTTGCCAGCATCTTCCAGGCCCGTCAGTAGCGAACGTACGATTTGACGGGGCGGCGTTCGGTCCAATAAGGCAAAGAAAAGATAACTGACAAGCAGCAAAGTAATGCCCAAGAAAGCTGCGAATTGGATGGAGTAGCCATTGAGAACGCCACCAAACAAGCCACCCAATGCGGCAACAATCGGGGTCAGCCGCTTAAATTGGAGCACATCTGGCCAAGCGGGAAGCTCGCTCTCTGGGACCAGCGGTAAGGCTTTGCGCACAGCGACCAAGTGCAGCGTAAAAAAGACCGCTACATAGAAAAGGAACGCGGGTAACACGGCGGCTAAGGCAATGGTGACATAGCTGACACCGAGTATCTCAGCCATGATAAACGCTGCGGCGCCTAGAATCGGCGGCGCGATCTGGCCTCCGGTAGATGCAACCGCTTCAACGCCGCCAGCAAAGGCCGGTGGGTATTTGAGCCGTTTCATCATAGGAATGGTGAAGTTGCCCGTGGTGGCTACGTTAGCCACCGCGCTTCCGCTCACCATCGCAAATAGGCTGGAAGCCACGGTCGCGATTTTGGCGGCGCCTCCTTGGCTTCGCCCACCGATGCGCATTGAAAGATCAATAAAGGTCTGGCCGCCACCTGTGTGGAGCAAGAGACTGCCAAAGAGTACAAACGCGGCAATGGTAGTGGCAGCTACGCCGAGTAGCATTCCCCATACGCCTAAATCCCCGAGAAACAGCGTTTCTGTCACGAAACTAGCATCAAAACCTCGATGGCTGAGCGGGCCTGACAGTCGGTCACCCAGCAGGGCATAGGCGATACCGATGGTGACTAGTAGCGGGAATACCCATCCAATAGCCCGTCGGGCCACTTCCAAAATAGACACCACTAAAATGGCCGTGAGCGCCATATCCTGGGGGGTGGCCCAGGGTAGCGTGGTCAGAATGCTATTGGCGTTGAAGGTAATAAACAGGCAGGCGGTAATTGCCCCCAGGGCTAATAAACAATCAATCACCACCCCTACTGGGCGCCATGTTTTACCAGCGCCCAAGGGATAGGTGAGTAACCCCAGCCCGATCACCAGCGCAAGAAACAGACTGCGATGAACCAAGCTTTCAAAAGGCCCAGCCGCTGAGGTGTAGAAGATGAAGCCGCCCAAAAACAGGGCGACCAGCATGAGCAGTTTATTGCGCATGGAACCGAGCTCCTTCCCTTATTCTGATGACATCAGACGGTCAGGAATATCGTATCCCTGCTCTTCAAAATAGCGTGCGGCACCAGGGTGAAAAGGCACTGTTCCGCTGCTGAGGGTGAGTTCGGCGATATCAACATCGGCGAGATTAGCGAGCGCACTGACCTGCGGTTCGGGATTTTCCATCACGGCTTTAACAATTTGGTAAGCCGTTTCTTCATCAAGTTCGGGGCTTGCGTGCATCGCTAAGCCAAAGCTCCAGGTCGTGTAGGCGGGCATGCCATCCGCCGCTCCCTCGGGGATATTGACCACGGAAATATCAGGCATCTGTTCATTCAGCGTTTCAGCCTGTTCATCGCTAAGCGACAGCACTTGGATCGGCGTAAACGTTGCAATATCCATGGAGGAACCATCCAGCTTTTCACCTACGCCAGATTTGACGTACCCCGCCATGCGATTGTCTTTTACACCGGCAACCACGTCCGTGGTAGAGCCGCGCACATACTCAGGGGTTAGGCCCAGCGTCTCCATGACGGCAATCGTCGTTGCTTCTGTGGCAGAGCCGGTGATGCCAGGATTGAGGCGGGCACCGTCCAATTCCGCCATGCTGGTCACGCCAGAGTCTTCGCGCATCACGACATTTTGTGGTGCTTGGGAATAGACCCAAAGCAGGCGGTTATCGACGGGGCGGCTTTCAAACTCTCCCTCACCCGCATAGGCGTGATAGCCCACGTTCGTGGTGACGAGGCCCATGTCGACCTGGTTTCTTAAAATGCGGCGCAAGTTGTCCACTGTGGCACCGGTTTCTACGACCGAGGTGCGCACACCGTCCACATGCTGATTAATAATTTGCCCAACGGCGACGAAATAGCCGTATTGGCTAGACGATGTAGAGGTTGAGCCAATTAACAGCTGCTCTTCTGCTTGAGCAGCCGTGCCTGCGATTAAGCCAGCGCTGAGAATGGCGGTTAAGAGCGGCGTTTTTAGTGAGTACATAGCAATTGCTCTCTCTGGGTATTGTGGGTTGTTGGTTCCAGAAGATGCGTGTCATTTGACTTATTAAGAATGAGAGAGCCTGCTAGTATTTGTCTAATATAATTATACGAACGAGACTTTTACTTTATTTATGCAGCCTTCCATCCGACAACTAAAAGCCTTTGTGGCGATTGCCGAGTTCGGCAGCTTCGTTGAAGCGTCCGAGCGCCTGCACATGTCGCAGCCAGCCTTGAGTATTGCTATTCGAAAATTGGAGGAGTGTGTTGGCGGTGTGCTGTTTAATCGCTCGCCGCGAGGCGTACAGCTCACTCCGGAAGGAAAATTCTTTCTGCCCACGGCTAGACGGCTAATTGGCGATTGGGATGAGGCGCTGGGCGATCTGGGAGAGCTGTACAATAAACAGAGAGGCAAAATAACGCTCGCTGCGCTGCCGACATTAGCGGCGGGATTTTTGCCAACCGTGCTCGCCGACTATCGGCGTCGATTTCCCAATATCGCCATCAGCGTTCACGACGTATTGGCCTCCCAGGTGGACGATTTGGTGAGTGACCACCGGGCCGATATTGGGCTATCGGTACAGCCGCTTCGCGCAGAAGCAACCCATTTTGAGCCGCTCGTAGAAGACTACTTTGTCGCGGTATGTCCGGATGGGCACCCCTTATTAGCGATGGACACCGTGCCTTGGGAGGCGCTACTGCGCTACCCCATTATCGGCGTGAGCCGCTTGTCGAGCACGCGTGCTGCGATAGAGAGCGTCTTAAAAGAGCTGAGCCTTGAAATGGATTTGATGTGTGAAGTCAGCCAAATTGGCACCGCCGGACGGATGGTGGCCGCAGGTTTAGGGGTGGCTGCGCTCCCTTCACTCAGCTTTCGCCAGATTTCCGCGGAGGGCATTGGCTGGCGCCCTTTAACGGCCCCCCACGTCCCGCGGTCATTAGGCATTATTACTCCCTCGCGTGGCTCTCCTTCTGCAGCTGCGACCGCCATGCTGGAACTAGTCCGAGAGCATGCTGCTTCCCTACGAGTACGTTTTGAAAGTGGAAATGCGACCGCTTCCTATAAAGGAGGCGGTCGTTAGAGTGATCATCCTGGGTGGTTATGAAGCGACACGGAAGGGGTTACGCGGGTCGTTATCCCAGGCTAGGAACGGTTTGCCGGTTTCCTGAGGCACCATGGTGATGCAGTTCTCTACGGGGCAGGTGATTTGGCACAGGTTGCAGCCCACGCACTCGTCTTCGATTACCTCGTAGCGGCGTGCGCCGTCCTGCTCGGTGAGCTTGGCAATCGACTGGTGAGAGGTGTCTTCGCAGGCGATATAGCAGCGGCCACACTCGATGCACAAATCCTGGTTGATATGGGCGATGGTCTTGAAGTTGATATCCAGATGCTTCCAGTCGGTGGTGTGTGGCACCGCCTTGCGGGAAAACGCCTCAATGGAGTCGTAGCCTTTTTCCGCCATCCAGCGGGAGAGGCCGTCTTTCATCTCCTCTACAATCCTAAAACCGTTGAGCATGGCGGCGGTGCATACCTGTACGCTACCTGCGCCCAGGGCGATAAATTCCGCTGCATCCCGCCAGGTGGAAATACCGCCAATGCCCGAAATGGGCAGCGTTGGCGTGGCCGGGTCGCGGGCGATTTCCGCCACCATATTCATCGCAATAGGCTTCACGGCGCTGCCGCAGTAGCCGCCGTGGGTGCTTTGGTGGCCTACCGTGGGCTTGGCGACCATGTTGTCCAGGTCAATGCTGGTGATCGAGTTGATGGTGTTGATCAGCGACACCGCGTCGGCCCCACCTCGCAGCGCCGCCTGGGCGCCTACGCGAATATCGGTGATATTCGGCGTGAGTTTGACGATTACTGGCTTCGAGTAGTGCTTCTTACACCAGTAGGTGACTTTCTCGATCAGGTCGGGGTTTTGGCCTACTGCCGCACCCATGCCGCGCTCTGGCATGCCGTGAGGGCAACCTAAGTTGAGCTCGATACCGTCTGCGCCGGTGGCTTCCACCAGCGGCAGAATGTAGGCCCAGGCCTCTTCATTGCAGGGCACCATGATGGAGACGATTAGCGCACGGTCGGGCCAGTCCTTCTTCACCTGGGTGATCTCTTGAAGGTTGATCTCCAGCGAGCGGTCGGTAATCAGCTCGATATTGTTAAAGCCGATTACCTCACGGTTTTTGCCGTAGTGGGCCGAGTAACGTGAGGAGACGTTCACCGCCGGAGGTTCTTCGCCGAGGGTTTTCCAAACAACGCCACCCCAGCCCGCTTCATAGGCGCGCACTACGTTGTAAGCTTTGTCGGTGGGCGGGGCAGAGGCGAGCCAGAAGGGGTTAGGGGCTTTGATACCGGCAAAATTCACCGACAGATCAACGCCGTTCACCACGCTGTCGCCGCTGTTTTTCTTGCCTGGAAAAGAGAGGGTGTTGAAAGGCGTGGTGTTCATGCGGCCTCCTGCTGGGCGGCGAGCGCTTGATGGATGGCGTGAGCCGCCAGCTTGCCGTGCTGCACGGCTTGTACGGTGAGATCCTGGCCGGGTTTCACACAGTCGCCACCGGCATAAATATTGGGTAGCGAGGTGCGGAACATTCCATCGACATGAATGCGCTCGCCGTCCCGGGCTAACTCGGCGGCGGTGGCATCAGCGAGGCTGGTGTTATCAAAGCGTTGGCCTATGGCTTTGAAGATGGCGTCGGCGGCAATCTCAATCGTTTCGCCCGTCGGGGATAATTGGCCCGCTTGCTCAATGGTCTTGGCAAAGCGCATGCCCGCGACGCGGCCCTGGTCATCCAGCAAGATTTCATCGGGCTGCGCCCCGGTCACCATGCGTACACCGTTGGCTTTGGCGATCTCCTGCTCGTGGTCTGTGGCGGACATCGCCTCCACGCCGCGACGGTAGACCAGCGTCACCTCGGTGGCTCCCAGGCGAGCCATTTGCGTTGCCATATCGATCGCAGTATTGCCTGCACCAATCACAATGCAGCGTTTGGCCACGGTGAGGCTGCCCAGGTCATCGGTTTGACGCAGGGTTTTGATGTAATCCACTGCAGGCATCAGGCCCGGTGCATTCTCGCCGGTTAGGCCCAGGGCGCGGCTGGCACCCAGGCCTAAACCGAGAAACACGCTGTCATACTGCTGATGCAGCGTGGAAAGCTCGAGGTTATACCCGAGCCGCTGGCCATACTGAAGGTCAATGCCGCCGACCTCCAGTAAAAACTCAACTTCCTTGCGGGCAAAGTCATCGGTCATTTTGTAGCGGGCGATGCCGTACTCGTTTAGCCCGCCGGGCTTTTGCTCCGCTTCAAAAACCGTCACTTGGTGGCCGAGCATCGCCAGTCGATGGGCGCAGGAGAGCCCCGCAGGCCCGGCACCCACCACAGCGATGTGGCGGCCAGTGCTGGCGGCGCGCTTAAAGGGGTGGCTATCAAACTGCATATGGTCAGTAGCGTGTCGCTGGAGTAGGCCAATCAGCACCGGCTGACACTCGGCATCGTGGTTACGCACGCAGCTACGTTCGCAGAGGATTTCGGTGGGGCATACGCGGGCGCAGCTGCCGCCAAGGATATTGGCTTCCAGAATGGTTTCCGCTGCGCCATTAATGTTGTTTTCGCTGATTTGGCGAATAAAGCTAGGGATATCAATGTCCGACGGGCAAGCCTCGACGCAGGGCGCGTCATAGCAGTAGAGACAGCGCTGGCTTTCGATGATAGCCTGGCGCGGCGTCAGCGGTGGGTGAAGGTCGCTGAAATTATGTGCCAACGTCGCTGGGTCGTAGGTGCCGACCTCTTTTGCGCTGGGCAGGTGATCAAGTGAATGGGTCACGGTCGTTTCTCCATTGCTCTGTTCTTCGGCAGGGCCGGGATTAGCGCGTTACCGCTACAGGGGCATTTAGCTCGGCGCGTTTGGCCAGCAGCTCGAATACACCGGGATAGGCGGGACGCTCTAAATAGCGGCCCGCACCGCGCTCGGCGTGCAGCTCGCCGTCGCGCCATACCCACTTACCTTGGCTGATGGTGTGACGAGCAATGCCGCGCACCGTCTTGCCCTCGAAGATATTGAAGTCGACGTTCTGGTGATGAGTTTTGGCGGAGATAGTGCGGGTGCCGTTAGGATCCCACACCACAATGTCGGCATCGGAACCCACCTGAATCGCCCCTTTACGTGGGTAGAGATTGAAGATCTTGGCGGTGTTGGTGGAGGTGACCGCGACAAACTCCTGAGGCGAGAGCTTGCCGGTATTCACGCCTTCGTCCCACAGCACGGCGAGGCGGTCTTCTACACCCGCGGTGCCGTTAGGGATCTTGGTAAAGTCATCTTTCCCGGCGGCTTTCTGCTCTTCGCAGAAGCAACAGTGGTCGGTGGCGGTGGTTTGCAGGTTACCAGATTGCAGGCCGTGCCAGAGCGCTTCCTGATGGCCCTTAGGGCGGAAGGGCGGACTCATGACGTGGGCGGCGGCAGTTGCCCAGTCGGGGTTTTGATAAACGCTGTCGTCGATTACCAGATGGCCCGCTAAGCACTCGCCAAATACTGGGTGGCCCTGCTGGCGGGCGTAGGCGATTTCGTCCACCGCGTCCTTGGTGGAAACGTGTACCAAATAAACCGGCGCCCCCAGGGTGCTGGCAATACGAATCGCCCGGCTGGCGGCTTCGCCTTCCACCTGGGGCGGTCGGGAAAGCGGGTGTGCTTCCGGCCCGGTCATCCCCTGGGCGAGCAGCTTTTGCTGCATGTGGTAGACCAGCTCGCCGTTTTCCGCGTGTACCGTGGGGATCGCCCCAAGCTCTAAACACCGCGAGAAACTCTCCACCAGGATATCGTCGGTGGCCATGATCGCGCCCTTGTAGGCCATGAAGTGCTTGAAGCTGTTAACGCCGTGCTCCCGCACCAGCGTCCCCATCTCTTCTTTGACGCTCTCATCCCACCAGGTAATCGCCACGTGGAAAGCGAAATCGGTGGCGGCTTTTTCGGCCCAGCCTTGCCAGGTGTTAAACGCTTCCAGCAGCGACTGGCCGGGGCTTGGGATCACAAAGTCGATAATGGTCGTGGTGCCCCCTGCCATAGCGGCGGCGGTGCCGGTATAAAAATCTTCGCTGGCCACTGCACCCATAAACGGCATCTGCATATGGGTGTGGGGGTCGATGCCGCCGGGCATCACCAATTGGTGGCTGGCATCGACGATCTCGCAGCCTTCCGGCACGTCTAAATCGGTACCGATGGCGTGGATTTTTCCATCGACGCAGAGCACGTCAGCGCGGTAGGTGTCGGCGTGGGTGACGACGGTGCCGCCCTTGATCAATAAACTCATGGTTCACTCCTGGGGTAATTGACTGAGGGGCTTATTCGCCGTCGGTTAAGCGGGTATAGGTTTCCGGGCGGCGGTCACGGAAGAACTGCCAGTTGTTGCGCACCTCGCGCACCATGTCTAAATCGATCTCGTGTACCAGCAGCTCGTCTTCCGTTTCGCTGGCCTGGGCTTCGATCTTGCCGCGTGGGTTGACGATATAGCTGGAGCCGTAAAAGTCGCCGATATTCCAAGGCGCTTCGCTGCCTACGCGGTTGATGGCAGCGATGAAGCAACCGTTAGCGGCGGCCGAGGCGGGCTGTTCAAGCTCCCATAAATATTGGGATAGCCCGGCCACAGTCGCGGAGGGGTTGAAGATGACTTCGGCACCGTTAAGGGCCAGTGCTCGCCAGCCTTCAGGGAAGTGGCGGTCGTAGCAGATATACAC